>JAFDDW010000038.1 GCA_019310665.1 Deltaproteobacteria bacterium | reverse complement strand
CGGCGTTTAAGGCCGGTATTGTCGATAAGGTGCTGTTTTTTTATGGCCCTAAGATTTTAGGTGGAGATGATGGTGTCCCCATCTGCAGCGGACCGGGTGCGGAGCTGATGAATCAATCGACGGCGGTAAAAGAAATTGCGGTTCGGCGATTTGCGGATGATATTCTCATAGAAGGATATATTGAAAAGACCTGATTCGTACTTATATTATACAATTGGCCAGATGCGATGGCCAATCAACCAATCAACCAATCAACTTATACCATGTTCACCGGAATCATTGAGGGCTTAGGGGCCATATCCGCCATCCGATCAGCCGGCCAGGGAAAACGGTTGACAATTGAATCCGATTTCGATCTGGATCAGACAAAAATCGGCGACAGCATTTGCGTCAGCGGTGCCTGCCTGACGGCGGTGAAAATCGACCGCCGGAATTTTGAGGTTGACATTTCCCCCGAAACACTTCAAATGACAACCTTTAGCCAGGCCAGGGTCGGCGAACGGGTCAACCTCGAGCGGGCCCTGCGGCTTTCGGATCGGATTGACGGGCATCTGGTTTCGGGGCATATCGATGGCATCGGCCAAATCCGGCAGCGGGAGACCCTGGGCAATGCAATTATGGTCACCATCGAGGTTGCCGAGTCGATGGCAAAATATATAATTGTCAAGGGATCGGTTGCTGTAGACGGCATCAGCTTGACCATCAATACCTGTACCCCGGACAGTTTTTCCGTAAGCATCATACCGCACACCGCCGATTTAACGACGATCGGTTTTAAAAACAAGCGTGATCCGGTAAACATTGAAAACGATATGATCGGCAAGTATGTCGAACGCTTTATGGATGCACGGCAGGGCCGGAATAAAGAAGGGGCTGAAAAGCCGTCAGCTATTGATAGGGAGTATCTGTTAAAGACTGGTTTTTTGGATAAATGAGTGCTCGTTGCTGGTCTCTGGTTACTGGTCTCTGGCCGGCACTCCCGAGTTCGCAGTTACCAGAAGCCAGTGACAAGGAACCAGTAACCAGAACTTTAAAAAATCGACAGTCGTCGATAGGACGCAATACAGCATTTAACATTACAGTTGGAGTAAAAAGAAAAAAATGCCACACCTTACCATTGAAGAGACGATTAGAGATATTCGCGAAGGACGGATGGTCATCCTGGTGGATGACGAGGACCGGGAGAACGAGGGGGATCTTTGCATGGCTGCTGAGGCCGTGACCCCCGAGGCTATCAATTTCATGGCCAAACACGGCCGCGGGCTGATCTGTCTTCCGATGACCCCGGATAAAATCGACGCTCTGGATCTTCCCCCGATGGTCGACAATAATACCTCCCCTTACGGAACCGGTTTTACCGTGTCCATTGAAGCCCGTTGCGGCGTTTCGACCGGTATTTCAGCTGCCGATCGGGCTACCACGATTTTAACGGCCGTGGCAGATGATGCCAGTACCCGGGACCTAGTGCGGCCCGGCCACATTTTCCCTCTCAGGGCGCGGGAGGGTGGCGTTATCGTCAGGGCCGGTCAGACTGAGGGCTCGGTCGATCTGGCGCGTCTGGCAGGTATGAAACCCGCCGGGGTTATCTGCGAAATTATGGATGAAGACGGTACCATGGCCCGAATGCCGAGTCTTGAAAAATTCAGTGAAAAACACGGTGTGGGCATCTGTACCATCGCCGATTTAATCGAATACCGCATGCGTATGGAATCCTTTGTGCACCGTGCCGCCGAAACCAAAATTCCCACCAGCGTTGCCGGTGAGTTCAGAGCGGTTGTCTATGAGAATGACGTCGACAACCTTTTGCATATTGCCATGGTCAAAGGCGAAATCGATCCGGAAAAACCGACCCTCGTGCGGGTGCATTCCGAGTGTTTGACCGGCGATATTTTCGGTTCACTGCGCTGTGACTGCGGGCCCCAGCTGCACAAGGCCATGGCCAAGATGGAAGAAGAAGGAAGCGGCGTGCTTTTGTACATCCGGCAGGAAGGCCGCGGCATCGGCCTGGTCAATAAAATTAAAGCCTACGCCCTGCAGGAGACAGGTCTTGATACGGTTGAGGCCAACGAGGAACTGGGTTTTGAACCGGATATGCGCAATTACGGCATCGGGGCCCAGATTCTGGTTGATCTTGGCGTCCGAAAAATGAGGCTTTTGACCAACAACCCCAAGAAAATGGTGGGACTGGAAGGATACGGCCTGAGCATTACCGAGCAGGTACCCGTCGAAGTCGAACCCAACAAATTCAACAAGTGTTATCTGGAATGTAAGAAACTGAAAATGGGGCATACGCTAAATATCGACGTAACTCCGTGAGATTGTTGAATTTAGTTAAATAGAAGGTAAGAAATTAAGAAGAGCAGAAGAAGTGAAAAGAGTGTATCTATTCAACCAGTCAACTAACAATGAAGGGAGCGCACATGCCGAAATTTCATGAGGCGAAACTTATTGCTGAAGGTAAAAAGTTCGCATTGGTGGTCAGCCGCTTTAATGATTTTATCACCGAAAAGCTTTTAAGTGGTGCACTGGATGCGCTTATTCGCACCGGTGCCAGTGATAAAGACATTGAGGTGGTGAAAGTACCGGGAGCCTTTGAAATTCCGCCGGTGGCCTTGAAAATGGCAAAAACAAACCGCTTCCATGCCGTTATTTGTCTGGGCGCCGTCATAAGGGGCGCGACGCCGCATTTTGATTATGTCAGCGCCGAAGTATCAAAGGGAGTTGCCATGGCCGGCATGGAATCCGGAACGCCGGTTATTTTCGGCGTTATTACCACGGATACCATCGAACAGGCAATTGAACGTGCCGGCGCCAAGGCCGGTAATAAAGGTTGGAGTGCAGCCATGGCTGCTGTGGAGATGGCAAATCTGTTTGAAGTTATTGATTAGACAAGATCATGGGTACTCGTCGTAAGGCGCGTGAACTCGCCATGCAGGCGCTCTTTTACATGGACATACAAAACAACGCATCGGTGGAGATGCTGGCGTATTTCTGTGAAAATTTTCAGCCTTCGGAAAAATCACAACCGTTTTTTTTGAAACTGGTAAATGGCGTCCTGGAGACAAAAGGAGAGCTTGATGCCCTGATTGAACGCTTTTCAAAAAATTGGGACATCAGCCGCATGTCCTGTGTTGACCGCAATGTGATGCGCATTGCGGTTTTTGAATTACTTTACTGTGCCGATATTCCCCCAAAAGTGTCGATTAACGAAGCCATTGATGTCGGGAAAAAATTTGGTACGGAAGAATCCGGAGCATTTATTAACGGAATCATGGACAGTATCCGTGGGGAGCTGGAAAAAAACGGAAAGCTGATAAAAGAGGAATCGTGACAATCCGAAATCGAGACAATCCCAAATCAAAGGCTTCTGACCTTTGGCCTCTGACTTCTGTTATCTGTTATCTGAACTACAAGGAGGAAAATGTGATTATAAAAACACTGGTTGTTGGACCGATCCAAGCGAATTGTTTTATTGTCGGCTGTGATGAAACCCTGGAAGCAGTGGTTATTGATCCTGGAGATGAAGCCGATCGAATTTCACGTTTACTGGCCGAATCCAGCCTGACTGCTAAATATATCATTAACACCCATGGCCATATTGACCATGTCAGCGCCAATAAAAAACTGCATGAAATTACCGGTGCACCGATTTTCATCCACCCCCTCGATGCGCCGATGCTCGATCAGGTTGCTGCCAGCGCGGCCGCCTGGGGTCTTGATGCCGAAAATTCTCCGGCACCGGACAGAGAACTGCAGGAGGGAGATAAGATCAGCTTCGGCAATATTACCCTGACGGTTATTCACACCCCGGGACACACACCGGGTGGGATTTCGCTTCACGCTAAAGATGATGTCTTTGTCGGCGATACGTTATTTGCGGGTTCTATCGGCCGCACAGATTTTCCGGGGGGCAGCTTTGAAACCATCAAGAAGAGCATCCAGCAAAAGCTGTTTAAACTCGGTGATGATGTCAGGGTCCATACAGGTCACGGTCCGACGACAACCATCGGAGAAGAAAAGCGCTCCAATCCCTTTGTCGGGGAAAACGCCTCCTTTTTCGGATAAAAGTTAGAGAGAAGAACCCAATAGTTAATAGTTTAGTAATTCTGCGTTCAAACGAAATGATGCTCGATACTGGATACTCGATACTCGATGAACGGCAGCCGACTAACGCGGTAGTTCGATTATCGAGCATCCAGCATCCAGCATCGAGTATCCAGACCTACTAATAACTATTAACAAATACCCTAATAACGCCTGATTGAGTTTCACTCAATCAGGCGGGCCTGTGCCTCCCTGTATTCGATTCCCTGCCGTTTCAAGATATCGTAATAAATCATGATCTGTTTGACATAGATAACGGGCTCTGTGCCTCGACAGTATCCGTATTTAGCCTTTTTATAATATTTTCGGTATCTTAACAACGGCAACGTTTTTCTTAGCGCTTCCCATGAATCCGGATTCAGATTCTTTTTAATGGCCAGATTCCGGGCATCCTGCATATGCCCCTGGCCCACGTTGTAGGCTGCCAGGGCGATCATCATTCGATCCTCCCCCTTTGCGCCGTCGAAAAGATCATACATGTTTTTTAAATGCTGAACCCCGCCATTGATATTATCCACCGGATTATAAATATCGCTAACTTTCAGGCTGCGGGCTGTGCGGGTGAGAAGCTGCATCAAACCCTTTGCACCGGCATGGCTTTTGGCCAATGGATTTAAATGGGATTCCTGGTAAATCTGGGATGCTATCAAGCGCCAGTCGAAACCGTGCTTTTTGGCTGCTGCCTTGATAAACGGACTGTAACGAGATAGTTTGCTTTTGATCCTGCGGTGAAAGGCTCTTAAGTCAACGTAGTCGAAACTTTCAATATCTCCGTAATATTTATCGTAAATTTCATCAAACCGACCATTTTCTTTGATGGTTTTAAAAAAGGAATTGATTTTTTCTCGAAGCTGGTACGCTTCGGGATGCACCGCCCAGCCGAGGGGCTGCAAGCCATTGATGGCCCCGGCTATGATTACGCGGGGATAATGGCGCTGATTGAGCAGGGCAATATTGCTGTCGGCAACGGTCAATTCGATATCACCCTCTGCCACCTGCTGAATTAGTTCCTCGGTGAGTAAGTTCTTGTGCAGTTCAATGGTAAAATCAATCCCCTGCCGGCGGAGTTCCTCGAGACGCTCCTGGTAGGCGGTTGACGTCTGGACATGGATGGTCCTGCCGGAAAGGTCTTCAATATTTTTTATTTTTGGGCGGTTTCGATGAGAAATAATGTGCTGCTGGATGTCCATGTACCCATCTGAGAAAGCGACCCGCTTTTGCCTTTTGGGGGTAATGGTTATTCCCGCTGCAATTAAGGCCGCATGCCCCTTCTTTAGCTCCGGAATCATTTTTTTCCAATTGTCAACAATCTTAACTTTCAGTTCGACACCCAGATAATCGGCGAACTCTCTGGCCAACTCATACTCAAAACCCATGGCCTCACCCCGATAAAGATAATAGCAGTGGGGTGTATTTCGGGTGATGACCGTCATTTGTCCGGCTTTGAGGATTTTGTGGAGGGTTATAAATCGATAATCCTCGATGATCGGACTTATAGCGTAAAGTACGCCAATTACCCATAATACCAGAAGAATCAGCGCAAAGATGCGCGCTTCACGAAAAAATTTATATATGCCTGATGTAATCATCTATGGTTATTATCGGCCAAAAAGCATTTTTGTTGATTAGATAATTGGTTTGGATCAAAACGCTCCCAGCTGGCAGGATGTAAGTTTAATATTCAGGGCCTCACAGGCGGCGCTAACCGTCATTTTGGGTACATTTAAGCGGCTCGCAATGCTCCAGGCGTCAATGCAGGTCAGTTTCTCTTCTACCAGGGCTCCCCGGATCGCCTCTTCCAGCTCTTGGTGGGGGGTTTTAGGTTCAACGACCTTTGTTTCCGGGCTATAACCGAACAATCCCAGCTGGCATTTCATTAGTTTATAATCCAGCAGATCAATTGTCTTTCCAATTTCAGCCGGAGAAAGTTTTAGTTCATCCGCAACCTGAAAGGCCACGGCGCATGCCACTTCACCATTTTTGGCGATTTTTTCAATACTGTCTTTTGCCCTCGGATCTGCCTGAGCATCCGTCCCGTGTTTTTCTGAAAATTTTGGCCCGTTTTCACGTGTCATTGAAATACCCCCTTATCTGCTAAATATTTATAATTGAACGCGGCAATGTGCCCTTTCCTGCATGGTTGGTGGAAATACCGAATTACCAGGATTGCGATCTTGGCGGGAAAGTTACGATGGCTGGTGTTTATCTTTGCAAGACAAATCCAGGCTTGAATAAAATGATCTGGTCTGATAATTCTAAAATCTTTAGAGCTTGAAATTTTGACCAAGTATATCACAAATTCACTTTTGTTTGCAATCTCCTAGTCGCCGGTTACTTGTTTCTTGGAGACATATGTTGATAGTTCAAAAATCATAGCTCATTATTTAGTGGTATATGGTATAGGATTTAAGGTTTAAGGTGTCAGGCGTAAGAAATAAGGTAAAAGAGTCTGATCCTTCAGCCCTATACCTTATACCACATGGTCCCAGCGACCAGCTGCCGGAAACCAGTTACCAGAAACCGGAAATTATTAAAGAATGTTGTGATATGCCATTCATCGTTAAGCGGAAAAAAACACGACAGATACGGGTCGGCGATGTCCCGGTGGGGGGAGGCGCCCTCATTGCGGTTCAATCCATGACCAATACGCCGACTTCTGATGTAAGTGCTACCGTTTCGCAAATCGAGCGTTTGCAAAGTGCCGGCTGCGAAATTGTAAGGGTGGCTGTACCCGATGGACAAGCTGTGGATGCCATTTCGGCCATTAAAGAAAAGATCACGATCCCGCTTATCGCCGATATTCATTTTGACCACCGGCTGGCAATTGCCGCCGCCCGTGCCGGTGCCGATGGGTTGAGGATTAATCCCGGAAATATCGGCAGCCATAAAAACGTGAAAGCCGTGGTTGATTGTGCCAAAGATGTCGACATCTCAATTCGGATCGGCGTCAACTCGGGCTCCCTTGAAAAGGATATCCTTGAAAAACACAACGGTGTCACCGCCGAAGCCATGGTGGAAAGTGCCATGCGTCATATAGAATTGCTAAAATCGTTTGACTTTCACCAGATAAAGGTTTCCTTAAAAGCTTCTGATGTGGCACGCACGGTGGAAGCTTACCGCCGTCTGTCTGTCGAAACCGATCTACCGCTGCATGTGGGCGTGACAGAGGCGGGTTCCCTTTACTCTGGAATTGTAAAGTCTGCTCTTGGCATCGGAACCTTGCTGGCCGATGGTATCGGAGATACGATTCGGGTTTCATTGACCCGTGACCCGGTTGAAGAAGTCCGGGTGGGTTATGAAATTTTAAAAGCATTGGGTATTCGGCAGCGCGGGCCGGAGATTATTTCCTGTCCAACCTGCGGGCGTTGTAACATTGAGTTGTTTGATATTGTTGAACAGGTTGAAAAAGTCTTATTGACCACTTCTTCCACCATAAAAATAGCGATTATGGGCTGTATGGTGAATGGTCCCGGAGAGGCTCGTGAGGCTGATATCGGCATTGCCGGTGGAGACGGAACCGGCATTCTTTTCCGAAAGGGAAAAGTCGTCAAGAAGTTTCCTCAGGAAAAACTGGTTGAAGTTTTGCTGAAAGAGGTGGAAGCATACGAGCGAAACAGCCACGGATTGAAGGACTGAGGACGAAAAAATTGTAACAGCTAAACCAACCGCAGAGTACGCAGAGGTCGCAGAGATTTTTATATCAAAAAGTTATCACAAAATTTTCCTCTTAATTATATATATTTATTGTATTATGATTTTCTCAGCGTTCTCCGCGATCTCTGCGGTGAACTATTAAAAAGATTCTATCTATACAATGGAAAGGAACCAAATGGGGAGTAAAGTGAAGACCGCAATAACACCGACAAGGGCGGAAGATTATCCGGAATGGTATCAACAGGTGATTAACGCATCCGATCTGGCGGAGCGTTCACCGGTCAGAGGTTGCATGGTCATTAAACCGTGGGGCTACGCGATTTGGGAAAATATCGTGTGTGTGCTAGATGATATGTTCAAAGAGACCGGTGTCAAAAATGCCTATTTTCCGTTGTTTATCCCTTTAAGCTTTTTCGAAAAAGAAGCCCAGCATGTGGAGGGCTTTGCCACTGAGTGCGCGGTGGTCACCCACCACCGGCTCGAGAAGGGTCCCGAAGGCGGCCTGGTTCCGGCCGGCCCGCTGACGGAACCGCTGGTGGTTCGGCCGACTTCTGAAACCATCATTGGAGATTCATTTTCCAAGTGGGTGAGCAGTTATCGCGATCTTCCCATTTTAATCAACCAGTGGGCCAACGTGGTGCGATGGGAAATGCGAACCCGGATGTTTTTAAGAACCAGTGAATTTTTATGGCAGGAGGGACACACCGCGCATGCGACCAAAGAAGAAGCCATTGAGCGGACCAAGCTCATGCTCGAGGTGTATGCCCGCATGGCGGAAGACTATTTGGCCATGCCGGTAATTCAAGGCCGAAAGACGGCAGCCGAACGCTTTCCCGGAGCGGTGGATACCTTTTGTATCGAAGCCATGATGCAGGATCGCAAAGCCCTGCAGGCCGGCACTTCTCATTTTCTGGGTCAGAATTTTGCGAGGGCGTCCGGAATCAAGTTTCAATCCGCCGAGGAAAGCGAAGATTATGTCTGGACCACCTCATGGGGTGCTTCGACACGCCTGATCGGGGGCTTGATCATGACCCACGGTGACGATGACGGGCTCATTTTGCCTCCCCGAGTCGCATCGGCCCATGTTGTCTTGATGCCGATCGTCAGAAAACCCGAAGACAGGGAAAATGTGATGGGATATACTGAAAGACTGGCGCAGCGTCTGAGAGAAAAATATTATCACCATCGCAAAATCGTGGTGGAAATTGATGATCGCGACATCGGGGGCGCGCGCGGCTGGGACTGGATTAAAAAGGGGATCCCGTTGCGGGTTGAAATCGGCCCCCGGGACATCGCCCAGGATTCTGTTTTTGTCGGGCGGCGCGATAAGGCGCATAATGAAAAAGTTTCCCTAAAAACAGAGCAGTTTGTAGCCGAATTGGCTAATATTCTGGATGAAATTCAGGGAAATCTTTTTGCCAGGGCGGCGGCCTATGCCCGGGATCATACCCTGACCATTGAGGATGCCCGGACGTTCAGCGACTTTTTTACCCCGCAGAATTTAGAAAAACCGGAAATTCACGGAGGTTTTGCCCGCTCCCCCTGGTGCGGTGAGGAAGCGTGCGAATTAAAGATCAAAGAGAATCAGGCGGTCACTATCCGCTGCCTGCCGCTTGAACAGGATAGAGAATCAGGCGGTCACTATCCGCTGCCTGCCGCTTGAACAGGATACAGTTAAAGGGACCTGTATCGGCTGCGGCAAGCCGGGCACCAGTTGGGCTATATTTGCTAAAGCATACTGATAATCATCGATAGTTCATGATTACTGGTCACTATCGGCTGATTCTTTGTCACTGGTTGCCGGCGATAAAAGGTCTAAGGTAGAGGGTAAAAGGTGAAAGGCCAAGGGCGAAGTAGGGCATCGGGTCTATGATAAAGGATTCTGATCCCTTAACCCTTTACCTTACACCTTCTACCTTATACCACATAGTTCCAGCTGCCAGCGCCTAGTAACTGGCATCAAGCATCGAGTATCGAACAACAACTAACGAGTAACCAGCATTGATCCGAATCAACGACATCATAGACAAGATTACGGAATACCATCCGCAAACGGACTTGGATATCATTGAACGGGCTTATGTTTTTTCTGCCCGGGTGCACGAAGGTCAGATCCGCCTGTCCGGAGAACCGTATTTGTCCCATCCTCTGGAGGTGGCCGGAATCCTGAGTGACATGAAACTGGATGTGATCAGCGTGACGGCCGGTCTTTTGCATGATGTGATCGAGGACACCCCTGCCAACCCGGAGGAAATCGAAAAACTTTTCGGGCCTGAAGTTCTCCACATCGTTTCGGGTGTTACCAAACTCAGCAGTCTTTCTTTTCACAGCTCCCGTGCCCGACAGGCTGAAAGCCTTCGCAAGATGTTTCTGGCAATGGCCGATGATATCCGGGTTATTCTGATTAAACTGGCTGATCGGCTCCACAATATGCGGACCCTGCAATTCCACAAGCCAAACAAGAGGGTGGAAATTGCCCGGGAAACGCTTGATATTTACGCCCCCATTGCCGCGCGTCTTGGAATTTATTGGATCAAAAATGAACTGGAAGAAAGTTCTTTTAAATATCTCCAACCGGACGAATATGAGCAGATTCAGACGCTTGTGGCCACGTCCAGATCCGATCGTGAAAAATACATGGAGACCGTCAAGAACTTCATCCAGAAAAAGATGGAGGAGACGGACTTAAAATGTGAGGTTTTGGGACGCAACAAAAACTATTTGAGTGTTTTCAACAAGATGGTTTCCCAGAACCTCCCGTTTGAGGAAATCTATGATATCACTGCTTTTCGAATCATTCTCGCTTCCATTTCATTGTGTTATGAGGCCCTGGGACTGATTCACTCCATGTGGAAGCCGATCGATCACAAGTTTAAAGATTATATCGCGCGTCCCAAAGCGAATATGTACCAGTCCCTGCACACCACGGTCGTCGGACCCTTTGGCGAGCGCATTGAAATTCAAATCCGAACCTGGGACATGGACCGCGTCGCCAAATCCGGTATCGCCGCGCACTGGAGTTATAAAGAAGGAAAAAAGGTTGATGAAAATATCAGCCAAAAATTTGCCTGGATTCAGGACATCGTCGAAAACCAGGAAAACTTTCGAGACCCCGGTGAGTTCCTGGAAAATGTTCGCATTGATCTGTTCCAGGATGAAGTTTATGTGTTCACTCCTCGCGGTGAAATAAAAACCTTGCCGAATGGCGTGACTACAGTTGATTTTGCCTACAAGATCCATACCGAAGTGGGTAACCAATGCACCGGTGCCAAGGTAAACGGTCAGCTGGTTCCGCTGACATATGAATTAAAGACCGGCGATATAATTGAAATCATCACCTCCAAAAATCATCATCCCAGCAAAGATTGGCTCAAATTTGTCAAAACCATCAAGGCGCGTTCAAAGATCCGGCACTGGATCAAGACCCAGGAAAAAGAGCGCAGTATGACCCTGGGCCGGGAGATGCTTCACAAGGCCTTTCGCAAAGCGAAGCTGAATTTTAACACCCTGGTTAAATCCGAGAAAATGGAGGAGATCGGGGCCCAGTTCGGGTTTAAGGCCGTTGATGATTTGATTGCCAACGTAGGTTACGGGAAAATTACTCCCCTGCAGGTTATTCGAAAAATTGTTCCTCAAAACCAGGAGGCTGCAGAGGATGAGGCGTCCATTTTCAACAAATTCATTGGACGTGTGGGCCGCAAAAAGAAACTGAAAACCGGTGTGCTTGTCAGAGGGGTAGATGATATCCTCATAAAATTCGGCAAATGCTGCCAACCGGTTCCCGGCGATCCGATTGTCGGCTATATTACCCGCGGTTTCGGCGTTACCGTGCACCGGACCACTTGCATCAATGCCCTGCGTATGAATCCGGATCGTCAAATCGAAGTCGAATGGAATCAGGAGACCAGTGAGGTCTTCCCGGTGAAAATCCGGATAATCTCACAGGATCGGGTGGGGTTGCTGGCTGATGTCGTTAGCAATATCAGCAAATTCGGTGCAAACATCCTCCATGCCACCTCTGAAACCCACGATAACAAGATGGTCGACAGTTTTTTTACCATCGGCGTTGAAGATGTCAGCCATTTAGACAAGATATTGTCTGCCGTCAAAAAGGTTAAACGCGTGCAGGACGTAAAAAGGGTAGGCTAGGAGGGCTCTGTCATTATAAATCCTTCTGTTGCAACTGGTTTAGAATTTACTTTGATGTTACGCTGAGTGTTAGGCTTTCTGAATGGTTATGGCGCCTTAACCACAGACCCCGATTTAATGCAATTGGTGCAGACCACCATTTTTTTGACTCTCCCGTTTGAAATCGTCCGCACTCGTTGAAGGTTTGGATTAAATCTACGTTTGGTCACATTGTGGGCATGGCTCACATTGCTCCCCACCATGGGTTTTTTACCGCATACTTCACATATCTTGGACATGATTATTCTCCTTGCGAGATTCTTTAGATATCAAAAAAACCAACATTAAAGCGATTTCATCTACACTAAATGAGAGTGGGTGTAAAGAGTTTTTTTACCTGAATTTTGCCCGTATTGGATTGATTGCGATCAGATTTAATTTTTCCAATTTGAAAAAAAAAGCTCGGATCGGCTGAAGACGTGATCAGGCCCGGTCTAATTGGTGCCAGTTTCTACCTCCGGTGATAACTCGGCCTCGCATTTGGCGATATACTCAAGGGCTTTTTGGTGATATCCCACGTCCGGATAATCGGAAAGCACCGCCATAAAACGATGCAGGGCGGCTTTGTAGTGCTTTGATTTGTAATAAAAGACACCGATATAATATTCGTTGCCGACCAGGCTTTTTACACAAGTGGTGATATGCTCAGCCCCGCTGCGAGCATATTTGTCATTTGGAAATTGTTTGTCCAGGCGCTGGAAGGTCTCGAAGGCCTTGAGGGCAGGCATCTGATCCCGATCGATGGTGTCGATTTGATCAAAATAGCACCGCCCTATCTGGTAGATAACGTAGGGGATGGCCTCATTGCGCGGGTGCAGCTTTTCAAACTCATCGTAAGCAAAAATGGCTTCCTCATAATTT
This sequence comes from Deltaproteobacteria bacterium, assembly GCA_019310665.1. Lineage (GTDB taxonomy): Bacteria > Desulfobacterota > Desulfobacteria > Desulfobacterales > JAFDCJ01 > JAFDCJ01. Next base: position 1,855 of record JAFDDW010000038.1, on the reverse strand, counting down.
TTTAAATGATAATTGGAGTCGGCAATTTTTAGTTCAGCCAGAATGGAATATTTGGAAAATGGGTACCAGTCTTTTAATTGCTGAAAATGCTCGATGGCCTCTTTGTAGTCACCATCTTCATAGGCATCCATGCCGTCCCAGGCCAACTGCTGGGCAGAGGCGCTGAATTCCTGGCCGGTGATGGCGTTCCAGCTCTTTTTAATTGCGTTGCATCCGGAACCGACCAGCAAGATTATGATCCCGACAACAATAAAACGTTTCATGTCCTTGCCTTGTAAGCGCTTGAACGGCAACTAACGGCAGGTCGACAAACCCGAAGGTACTCCCAGGGACCCGTCCTGTTTGAATATTCCTTACAACAACTTGTTTATAGCCTCTTCCAATTTTGATTTGGCAACCATCCCCGTGATTTGCTCGACAACGTCACCTTTTTTAAAGAAAATAAGCGTAGGGATGGCTTTGATTCCGAATTTTCCCGGCGTAACCGGACTGTTATCGACGTTGCACTTGGCAAACTTAATTTTATCACCGAACGTATTCGCAAGATCTTCAACCAGCGGCCCAATGGCTTTGCAGGGGCCGCACCACGGCGCCCAAAAGTCGACCAGCACCGGCTTATCGGATTGCAACACTTCCGATTCAAAATTTCCGTCATCTAGCTCCATAATACCTTCTGCCATAACATTACATCCTTTCCTTGGATTGTTCTAAAGTATACGATTGCCGTATTATAGTGATAGGGATGTGGGTTGTCAACCTTGACCACATTAAGGTCAGAGCAGCTTCAAAGTCAGCGTTGACCGACTCCGAGCATGGGTGCCAGTGTCCAATTTTCATGCAATCCCACGACAGCTAAAGAGTCACAGCTATTTTTTCAAGCTGAATGACGAGGTCTGAAGCAAGTAAGTTTTGTATTTTCAGTCAATTGCCTGCCCAAATGACGTAGCCCCGCTGCACACGGGACGGTAGTTGACTTCCCTTCGCCTATGGGCTATGAGCTGTGATCAATGAGCTTCTCCCCGCGATGCGGGATTCCGCATCTATTTTATTATCAAGGTGCATCAACTGGAGGTGTCCCTATTGGATAGAAACATTCAAATCGGAGCGCTTATTTCCGGAGGAGGAACTAATTTACAGGCGATTATCGACGCCTGTCACCGCACCCAAATTAGCGGCCAGATGGTTTTTGTCGGATCCGATACTCCCGGTGCCGGAGGCCTTGAGAGGGCCCGCCGGAACGACATCGCTACGTTTGTCGTCGACTATAAATCAATCATCCGTGAATTTAAAAATGACCCGCAAAAGGCAGTGCTTCCGGATGATTTCGACCTCGACGAATTATTGGCGAAACAGACGATCTTACAGACGATCTTTTCGGATCAAGATGACCCGGCAAGGGTCAAATCCTTTTTGCTGACCCGTGTGATTGCCGAAGCAAAGCTGTTGGAGGCCATGAAACCCCATTCGTTCGACCTACTGGTTTTAGCCGGTTTTATGCGCAATTTAACCCCCTATTTTATTGACCGCATCAATACCGATCGACATAGACTGCGAATTATGAATATTCACCCGGCGCTGCTGCCGGCCTTCCCCGGCATCGACGGATACGGAGACACTTTCCGCTATGGTTGCAAGGTTGGCGGTTGCACGGTTCACTTTATTGATTATGGAGAAGATACCGGGCCGATCATTGGTCAGCGGGCGTTTCCAATTGAGCCGGATGATACCCTCGAGTCGATCCGCAAAAAGGGGCTGGCAATTGAATGGGAGCTGTATCCGGCGTGCATTCAATGGTTTGCCCAGGACCGTATCAAAGTGGTCAAGCGCAGCTTCGATTTGGGTGGAGGCAGGAAGG
>JAFDDW010000685.1 GCA_019310665.1 Deltaproteobacteria bacterium | reverse complement strand
GACGCTTCTATGAGATTTCTTCTTTACAATATACGGTATGCGGCAGGTATTGGCAGACACTTTCATTTTCCGGTGCCCTACAGCGGCTATTTCAAGAACACCAACGGCAATATGAAAAAAATTATGGATTTCATCGGATCGGTCAATCCGGATGTTATTGGATTGATCGAAGTGGACGGCGGCTCTTTTCGTTCCAAAAAAAACAACCAGGCGGAAGCCATCGCCTGGGAATTGCAGCACGATCATGTCTACCAGTCAAAATACCCCACGACCTCCGTGGCCCAAAAGTTGCCCTTGCTGAAAAAACAGGGTAATGCCATTTTGACCAACCAGGAAATTGTTTCCCAAAAATTTCATTACTTCCGGGAAGGTGTCAAGCGTCTGGTGATTGAACTGGAACTGGCCGATTTTTCTGTGTTCCTGGTGCATCTGTTTAAATTCCGCCATCGTCAATACCAGCTACAGGATCTGCACAGCATGGTAAAAATGGTCGAAAAACCCGTCATTGTGGCCGGCGATTTCAATGTTTTGCGGGGCAACCGGGAACTTCAATTGTTTCTGGCCGCCACCGGGTTAAAAAGCGCCAACAGCAACGGGCAGCCTTCTCACCCCAGCCGGGCCCCGCGCCGGCAACTCGATTACATCTTTCACAGTCCGGAAATAAATATTACCGATTTTCAAATCCCCCGGGTCAAATTTTCCGACCACACTCCCTTGGTTTGCGAATTTGATATCGCCGCTTAGAGATCCGAGTCCAAAGAGCCCGGTTTAGGTCCACCCCCGAGTGGTGATATGGATGATTAGGTTTACCAACAGTGTTCAGGTGTCGGGTGTCAGGTGTCAGGATTCGGCAATTACTGACACCTGAAAGTCAACCCTCATACAATACAGCTAAAATGGTGGCTTTGCCGCTCTTGGCCGCAATGTGATGCGGGGTGGTGGATAGATAGTAAGCCGTGTCACCCGGCTCCAGTTCGAAAGAATCCTCTGCAATTTCCAACACCACCACACCGTCCAGCACGAAAATGAATTCTTCGCCCTCGTGTACGGATATCTCTTTTTCGGGGACTTCCTCAAGCTGGACAATCACGGCTTCCATGTGACGGCCCTTAACATCGGGAGCAAGGCTTTTATAGATATAGACCTGCTTTTTGCCTGTTTGAGAAGTGGAGCGGGATACGGTTCGACGTTCATCTTTACGGGTAATCGAGTACAGTTTGTCGCCAACACCTGAGACCAGTCGGCCGAAGGCACTGTCCAGAGCTTTGGACAATTTAATCGCCGTGCCTAGCTGGGGTTGGGCTTCATCTTTCTCCAGACTCGATAAAAACGCAACTTCAAACCCGGTCAGACTCGAAAGCTCTTCCAGCGACAATCCCTTTTCTTCCCTTAATTTTCGAATGCGTTCACCGATGCCTTCCATTCCCTTTTTGGGTTCCACCGGAATGTCACCGGTCAAATCCGCGAAAAAATCGATATTCAACAATCCCTTGCGATCTTTTGCTTCCATTTTATCCCCTCTAAATTTTTTTAAATTGATGGTACCGAAAATTCAAAAGTGTAGACTGTTTTTAATACCGTGAGCAACGTACTTGGTAACACAAAAAAATTTAATGCTTTTTTTATTGCTATCAACAGCCTCGCCGGTGCTTGCATCCCGCTCAAGCGGGGAATCAGTGCCGAGCACAGAATCCTTTAACAAATAATTGGGCCTTGCCCAATTATTTACAGGCATTTGGCACCTATATGCCTGGCAATAACAATCCGTTGAATTTCGGATGTCCCTTCACCGATATCCAGCAATTTCTGGTCCCTGTAAAAACGCTCCACATTATATTCTTTCATCAGCCCGTAACCCCCGTGAAGCTGGACGGCATGGTTGGCACAGCGATACATCACTTCCGAGCAATAAAGTTTGCCCATGGCGGCTTCCTTGGAAAACGGCATGTCATTGTCCCGCAGCCAGCAGGCTTTGTAAAGCAGCAGACGGGCGCATTCGATTTCCATGGCCATGTCGGCCAGTTTAAACGCACTGGCCTGAAAGGTGGCAATGGGTCGGCCGAACTGTTCACGCTCGTTGCTGTATTTTAGTGCCATGTCAAGGCATCCCTGGGCTCCGCCAAGACCCATGGCCCCGATGGACAGTCTGCCGCCGTCCAGGGTTTGCATCATCTGATGAAATCCACTTCCCCTTGGGCCGAGGAGGTTTTCCTTGGGTACCCGGCAATCCTCAAAATACAGCTCACTGGTATTGGAAGCCCGCCACATCATTTTATCGTGCATCACCTTGGCGGTATACCCCGGCGTTCCTGCTTCGACGATTATACAGGAAAGTTCGGGTCGACCATCATCACGGACGCCGGTACGGGCCAGGACGGTCGACCCAGTTGTAATATCAGTTGAGGCATTGGTAATAAAAATCTTACTCCCATTAATCACCCACTCATTACCATCTAACACCGCAGTTGTTGCACTGTTGGCGGCATCCGAGCCGGCATTGGCTTCGGTCAAACCAAAACCCCAGAGTGCCTCCCCGCTGCAAAGCTTCGGCAAATACTTTTTCTTTTGGGCTTCATCGCCGAAATAATAAAGCGGCCCGATGCCTAACGAATTTTCGGCTGCAACGGTGGCCGCATGGGACCCATCGACCCGAGCGATTTCTTCCACCGCGATGATATAGGACAGGTAATCCATGGCTTGTCCACCGTATTGGTCAGAAACAAAAATGCCGAATAGACCGAGCTCTGCCATT
>JAFDDW010000684.1 GCA_019310665.1 Deltaproteobacteria bacterium | reverse complement strand
GTACCGGAAGGATCCGTGGGTATTGCCAATAATCAAACCGGTATTTATCCCGTCGCCAGTCCGGGAGGTTGGCAACTAATCGGCCGGACGCCGATCAAATTGTTTGCCCCCGGGTGTTCCAATCCGTTTCTTTACCGGGCTGGAGACCGAATTAAATTCAGACCGATTTCCCCGCAGGAATACTCCCGACTGGCTGCAGAGGAGGAGACATAATGGATGTGTTTTCGGTATTGATCCCCGGTGCTTATACAACCGTCCAGGATGCGGGGCGTTATGGCTATCAGCAAATGGGTATCCCGGTATCGGGTGTCCTGGACTATTTTGCTTTCCGGGCCGCCAACCTGCTGGTAGGCAATCCTGAGAATTCTGCCGTTTTGGAAATAACCGTCATGGGACCCCGCCTTGAAATATTGATGGATACCGATCTGTCCGTTACCGGAGCCGAAATGGCAATTATCTTAAATGATCAACCGGTAGAAAGTTGGAAATCATTAAGGACCCGGCCGGGGGATATTCTTGAGATTCAACAGGTAAAAAGCGGCTGCCGGGCTTACCTGGCAGTCAGCGGCGGAGTCGAGGTCCCGGCCGTAATGGGAAGCCGTTCCACCTATGTCGGGGGAAAACTGGGCGGATACAAAGGTCGCCCGCTCAAAGAAGGGGATACCATTCAAAGCGGTGACGTTAAACTCCTGAACAAGCCGCGGCAAATGCCACATGAAATGATACCTGAATATCCTCCCGAGATTCTCATCCGGGCCATCCCCGGCCCCCAGGACAATTTTTTCAAGGAAGGTCTGGAAGTTCTTTTTCAATCGGATTTCATGGTCAGTGCCAAAGCCGACCGCATGGGATATAGACTTCAGGGACCTAAGATAAAGATTCGAGAGGGAATGCCCAAAAGTATCATATCAGAACCCAGTATGCCGGGAGGGGTTCAAGTTCCGGCCGACGAACAGCCAATTATTCTGCTGGTTGAACAAACGGTGGGGGGATATACCAAAATTGTCACCGTTATTTCCACGGATCTTCCCAAAGTTGCACAGGTCACACCCGGAGATACAATCCGTTTTGAGAATGTTACCCTGGAAAAGGCCCATTTGTTATATCAGGAGCAGCAGAAACTTCTTCTGGATCTGGAAAAAAAACTAGCAAGTTGACAATGACAAGGGTAAGTCCAGAATTCGTTTGCCGGTTGGCCCGTTACCCGTTGGCCCGGGCTCAACCGGCGCAACCGGCTCAACCGACAACATGGTTTTAAATAATAATAATTTCTTCCGTAAAATTGCCAAACTGCTCCAAACCATCTGAAGTCACCACATGGGTATTTTCGATCCCGACCACCCCTTTACCGGGAAATATCAGCTTGGGCTCCAGGGCAATGGTCATTCCTTCCTGCAGCGGCAGATCCTGTCCGGCCGCCAGAAACGGATACTCATCCACTTCCAGCCCGATGCCGTGGCCGACAAAACGGATACGTTCCCTGCCGGCGACTCCCATAAAATGGTCGGCATAACCGAGTTCCGTTGCTTTTGCAAGGGCCTGCTCGTAGATTGCTCCTGATGGAATTCCCGGGGTTGCTATTTTTTTTACCATCTCCTGCACTTCAAGCATGGCGGCATGGGCGTCTACGAGCTCCTGCGGCAGCGATCCCAGGGAAAAGATCCGGGTATGATCAGAGAGATAGCCGTTGTAGGCAAAGACATAGTCGACCAGCACCGGCTCGTGTCGCTGAATCGTTTTAAAACTCGGGCCTTGGGCCATGGCCGGACTGGCGCCGACCCCTCCGGTGGGAGATGCCAGGTAGCTCGGCACGGCATGGGCCATGGCCGGACTGGCGCCGACCCCTCCGGTGGGAGATGCCAGGTAGCTCGGCACGGCACCGGTCGCACCGGACATCAGATGCCCGTAAAACATTTCACTGCCCCAAAGCCGCATTCTGACAACCCCCTGATGCCCGAGCCTTCGGGCCTCAGCCTCAACTTTTCCTGCCAGCTCAAGCTCGCTCATCCCTTCCTGAAGGATGTTCGGCACATGCCTGGCGACCTGGTCCGACAGCTCGGCGGCCCGGCGCATGATGTTGATTTCATAAGAGGATTTCACAGCACGAATCAGCCGGATGGGCGGCGATAGGTCGACAATTTCTGCATCCTGAAAAAGACGCTGGTAATTGAAGTACATATTGGTCGGCAGAACGTCCAACTCCAGCCCCAGGCTGCGGGGTTGGGCATAGCCGTTGGCTTTTAAAATATCCGGAATTATCTTGGGGCTGTTCAGATGCAGGATTTGTTCAATGCCCGATTCTGCCTGGGCGCGCTCCATACTTTTGTGTACCATCAGGAGCGGATCTCCTTCGGCCGGCACATAGAGATTTGCCTTTTGAATGGTTCCCGCAAAATAAAACAAATCGATGTGCTGTAGAATGAGAGCTGCGTCGATGTTGTTTTTTCTGAGATAGCTTTTCAGATTGTCGATTCGCTGGTCCAGTTCTGTTTTCGGTGTGTTTGATTGTGTGTCATACACCTTTTGGTGTTCCTTCCAGGTTGTTAAACGTTTGATTTGAATTGTTCATGTACATATTAGCTGATAGCTCATAGCTGATAGTCTAAAGGATTGAAATCCTTCTTACTGTGAGCTGTGAGCTGACTGCCTTGCCTTTAAAGGATTGTGCACCATGTATGGTGAAAAAAATCAATATTTCAAACGGGTGTAGACAAAGCAATGCTCACCATTAAGAAACTCCTGCTTTTGTGTCAAGTATTTAGAGTGATTCTCAAAAATTACTTCAGATTATAGCGGTTGTCATAAATATGTTCCGTTTGCCAGATTTACTAACAGGCGAAAATGCAATGTGTAATAGATTGAAATTATATAAACATGACAACCGCTATATTATTTTTTTACCGATAAAAGCATCTCATTTCAAAGAACAACTAATATTTTGATTATGGACAATGCCTCATGGCACAAACACAAAACGACCAATTGGCATCACTGGCAGGCGATGTACTGCCGCCCTATTGGCCTGATCTCAACCCCATAGAGAGCATCTGGCTGACGATGAAAGCACGCTGATTCAACAACCATGTTTGTAAAAATGAAGAAAAATTATTAGAGCGTTTGGATCAGGCCATATTGGACGTTATCGACAACCCGGAGAAAACACAACAAACTACCGATAGCGGAACGTTATTTTGACAAACGCTCTAAGCGCCTAAAAATGGAAGTTATAAGTCCTTTCAATTTCTTGAATAAATTGCAATTATGAGTTATATAAAAAGAATGACCGCATATTTTATCCGGCGTATTCTTTTGATCATTCCGACTTTTCTTGGGATTACCATCCTGGTCTTTACGATTACCCGATTTGTTCCGGGCGGTCCCATTGAGCGTATAATCGCTCAGATCCAGCAGATGCCGAGCATCGAAGGCGGAACATCTTCCGGTAAAGCGAATGAGCAAAGCCAGCCCCTGTCCGCCGAACAGATCGAGGAGTTAAGGAAATATTACGGTTTCGACAAACCGGTGATCACCAGCTATTTTTTATGGTTAGGCAAGGTTTTAAAAGGCGATCTGGGTATTTCAACCCGCTATTACGATCCGGTGTGGGAGATGATCAGGGAGAGAATACCGATATCACTATATTTCGGAATTCTTTCATTGATTCTGGTTTATAGTATATGCATACCTCTTGGTATTATAAAAGCCATCAAACACAAGGGTGTTTTTGACAACCTTTCATCCGTGGTCGTGTTTACCGGGTATGCCGTTCCCGGCTGGGTTGTCGGTGTATTGATGCTGGTATTGTTTGCATCCCCCCGGGAGATTTTTCCCCTTGGCGGTCTTGTCAGTGATGACTTTGAGGATTTTACCCTGATTGGCAAAATACTGGATATCGCCCGGCACACCGCTTTGCCGCTGATGGCCTATGTGATCGGATCCTTCACGGTAATGACGTTTTTGATGAAAAACAGCCTCATGGATAATCTGGCCGCGGACTATGTGCGCACAGCTATTGCCAAAGGGCTGCCCTTCAAAAAGGCCGTGTTCAGACATGCACTCAGAAACAGCCTGATACCGATTGCGACCAGTTTTGGCAATAACATCTCTATTATCTTGTCAGGATCATTTCTGATCGA
>JAFDDW010000683.1 GCA_019310665.1 Deltaproteobacteria bacterium | reverse complement strand
TGATATCCCTGGAGACCGGATCACATATACGTTCAAATGAATTATTGGCCTTCATGATTCGCATTTGAGAATCAACGGTGACAATCCCCTCCTGAACGCTGGCAAATATAGTCTCCAGGTCGCAACGGTATTTCTCTTTTTCGGCTTCAATTCGATCTTTGTCTTCCAAAACGGCCCGGTACCGCAGGGCCTGGCGGGTGACTTTTAGCAGGCCGTCTTTTTCCACGGGTTTGGTCAGGTAATCATAGGCCCCCAGGCGGACAGCCTCCGAAGCGGTCTCGATACTCGGTTTTCCGGTTATCATGATGACTGGCGCCCGCATGCCGTTGGCACGAACTTCCTTTAAGATGTCCAGGCCGGTATGGCCCCTCAAAACAATATCGGCAATAATCAGGTCGGGTTCTCCCTCGGAAATGACTTTTAAGGCAGCATCATAATCCTCAGCAGTTACCACTTCATGCCCTGCCCTGGAAAGGAAGGATTTGAATGTAAACCTTAAAATCTCTTCATCCTCAACCAGTAGAATCATAATTCTTCTCCATATTCTTCCGTTGCCGCCGGCAACTCGATAATAACTTTGGCGTATTCACCTTCGACGCTGTCAAAATAAAGGTTACCCCCATGATCTTTGATGATCGCCTGGCTGATGCTTAATCCCAGTCCCGTACCCTCGCCAAACGGTTTATTTGAAAAGAAGGGGGCACAGATCCTATCTAAAATGGCGGATGATATGCCGGTACCGTGATCAAAAAAAATCACCCGGACATATTTATTACCATTGGTATTGACCGTCTCCCCTTTTATATCAAGAATTTTATTTGTATGGGCCCGGGAGAATTTTTGATTGAGGGCGTATCTGGCATTGCTGATGATGTTTAAAAAGACCTGTTGAATCTGATGACCGCGTACCTTGATCATGGGAATGCTCTCGGGAAGATCAACTCTTAAATCGATGCCGTCTTTTCGGACAGAATCCTTTGAACGTGGACCAATTCCGGCTCCTGCTCATGATCACGGGCAAAAGATAAAAGATTGCGTACGATCATGGCAATTCTGCCGCCGGCCTTCAAAATTCTCTGGGAAATATCCGTCTGCTCGCCGGAGCCGCCTTCTTCATCAAGCAACATCTGGGCGCAGTTTATAATACCATTGATGGGGTTATTAATCTCGTGCGCAACACCCGCCGCCAGTTCCCCAATGGAAGCCAACTGGCCGGCTCTGGCGGTTTCGGCTTGCAAACGTTTTTTTTCCGTTATGTCGCGATATACAACCACCACCGATTTGGCAACACCATTTTCAGCGCGGGTGGCCACACTGGCGGTGCACCAAAGATCTATGCGGGATCCGTCAGCCCGCGTGAGTTCCAGCTCATGCTCATCTCTCAATCCGTCTTCAAAGCTCTTTTGAACGTTGCAGGCTTTACACGGCTCGTCACAGAGATTAAAGGCATCGAAACATTTCTTTCCGACCGGATCTGAGTCGAGCAATTCGACCGCAATCCGGTTGGCCCATGTGATGTTCAGATCGTTGTCCAGCACCAGGATCATATCCGGAATCGAGTTGAGAATTCCGGAGAGTTTCTCTTCACTCTCCCCCAAGGCCACTTCAGCGCGCTTTCGTTCGGCGGTGGTTTTATACTCTTTGAAAAAAATTACCATAAACGCGAATAAGAGACCGATGGTTAGCGCAAACAGAACGGTGGTGGACTGAGACGATAGATCATCGAGCTGGTTTTTTCTATCCGTGATGTCGTAGTAAATTTCAAAAGCTCCCAGAAAATTGTCGCCCCTCATCAGCGGCACGTAAGTTTCCACTACATCAGCCGTCACTTTCCTTCCCTCAAGCGATTCGGTATCTTTGAACACCACCTCAGTTCGGACTCGTCCTTGGGCCACAATTTCGTGAAAATATCTTTTTTTATTGATGGTGCCCACGTCATTCGGATCGGTAGAAAAAAGTATTTTACCGGATCTTGAAAAGACTTGCAATTTCATCACTTCGAAATCTTCTTTGATTTTCCCTATCTCGATCAATGAATCCGGCTTGAAGGAACTTTTTGTTAATTCAGATTGTCCTGTATTAAGGGCTGAGGCTAAGTGCCGTGTTACCCGCACCGCATCTTCCTTGGTGGATTCAATCAGCAGTTCGGTAAACGAAGGGTAAATAAAAAATACATTGTAAAGTGACAGCAGGGTGACGATGGCCAAAGATACAATTAAAATGTTTCGCAGCAATTTAATTTTGAAAATATTATTTTCGGCTATTATTTTTTTCATTAGTTGCAACCTGTGAAGTGATGAGAACAATCATATTCTCACTTTTTAGTCGCCGATGTTTTCAGCGATGCCGGAATTATCTTCGATGATCAACATATGCAATGAACGCATATCTTGTTTGGCACTCAATTTTACATCTTCGGGAACAGATAGTTGATTGGCAAGATCTTCCATCTAAAGAAAATAAGATTCAGGCGAAATTGTGTCAAGTCGTTTTACAACCGGGACAAGGTGCAGAAGAACAACTCTCATAAGCTTGCCTTGCAGACAGCCGGTTAGTGCTTAATATTGAATTTATACCTGAATCTTGCAAAATACAGGTGATATATGGATTAAAGCTGTTTACATAAATAGCCAATTTTATACCGGGGAGGTTTAGATGAAAATAAAAAATATAACGACAACAGGTTTCTTAATACTTACTATAATCTTAATGGGAAGTTTTGTGAACCCGGCGCCCGCCGCCGAAACTTACAAGCTGGACCCGGACCATACGTCAATCATATTCCGCCTAAAGCACCTGGGAGTTGCCTATGTGTATGGCCGATTTGGCGGACCCACCGGTTCATTCGTCTTTGATGAGTCATCGCCCGCTAACAGTTCTATCGAAATCCAGGTGGATGCCAAAAACGTCGACACCGCCGTGGCGAAAAGAGATAATCATCTAAAGAGCCCTGATTTTTTTGATGCCGGCGAACATCCCCTGATTAAATTTAAGAGCACTTCGGTAAAAAAATCAGGCCCGGATAGTTACGAAATTTCAGGAAATCTGACGCTTCTCGGAAAAACACAGCCAGTTACCGTCAAAGCCCTTCAAACCGGCAATGGTAAAGATCCCTGGGGCAATTTCAGGCAAGGATTTGAGACCTCATTTACTATTAAGCGCAGCGATTTCGGAATGGACTTTATGATGGGCGTCGCAGGTGATGACGTCCTGCTGACCGTGAGCGTTGAAGGTATTCGCTTAAAATAAATTCGGTTATATTTTGTTTATATTATATATGCATCA
>JAFDDW010000682.1 GCA_019310665.1 Deltaproteobacteria bacterium | reverse complement strand
ACTGACCAGAAAGTTGAAAGAGGAGGCCAATGGAGATACTAAAGACATATAGGGTTGTGTCCTGTATGTAATTTACAAAACTCGGATTGACCTTCCTATTCCTAAATGAAGTTGTTTTATAAAGCCTTCTGATTCAACTGGTTTAGTACCTATTTTGACATTAACCTGGACCTCCGACTGATTTTCTTGACACTCCCATCCGAATCCATTATAAGCACCACCTTAATCTGTTGATTCTTGCCATGCCCATCAGGTTATAGCGGTAAAAAAATGCAGAATCGAGGAAATTAAGCCATGAAAGAACTGAATTTACAACGACAGGAAGCACCTTTGCGCAGACTAATGGGACCGGGGCCGCTGGATGTTCATCCGCGGGTATACAAAGCCCTGTCCTCTCCGGTTATCGGGTACATGGATCCGGTGTATCTCAAAGTTTTAGACCGCATCGGCGAACTGCTGCCGTCGGTTTTCGGAAGAAAAGGCGGAATCACCAACGCCATGCCGGGCACCGGCAGCTCGGGAATGGAGGCCGCCGTCGCCAATCTGCTCGAACCGGGAGATCGGGTGCTGGTTTGTGTCCATGGCTATTTCGGAGATCGTGTCCGCCAGATGGCCGAACGCCAGGGGGCCGAGGTTACGGTTCTTGAAGAGGATTGGGGCAAACCCATCGATCCACAACGCGTGGAAGACGCTTTAAAGTGGAAGACGCTTTAAAACAGGCTTCCTATAAATTGATGACAGTGGTACACGCCGAAACATCTACCGGTGTCCTCCAGCCCATGGACGACATCGCCCGGCTGGCCAAGGAATACGACACCATGCTTCTTCTGGACACGGTCTCTTCCCTGGGCGGGATCGAAATCAAGGCGGACAAATGGGGGGTCGATGTCTGTTTCAGCTGTTCGCAGAAATGTATCGGATGCCCGCCCGGCCTTGCTCCCATCACTTTCAGTGATCGGGCTGTTGAAATGGTCAAAAATCGAAAAAATGCCGTGCGCAGCTGGTACCTGGATCTATCGTTGATTGAAAAATACTGGGGCAATGAGCGCGTTTACCATCACACCAGCTCGAGCACCCTCAATTATGCGCTGTTGGAAGCGCTGCTGTTAATTCACGAGGAAGGCCTGCACGTGCGGTTTACACGCCATTTAAAGAACCACAAGGCGCTGGTGGCGGGTATTGAAGCCCTGGGTCTCAAGATGCTGGTCGACGAACCATACCGGTTGCCAACCCTGAATACGGTTGTGATACCCGATGGCGTTGACGATCTGAAATTAAGACGCTACCTGCTGGAAAAATTCAAGCTGGATATCGGGGGCGGGTTCGGGTCCCTGGCCGGCAAGGTCTGGCGCGTGGGGCTGATGGGTTATTCCTCTTCGGCCGACAATGTTTTATTTTTCATACCCACCATCAGCCGCGCCCTGGCGGTCCAGGGAATTAAGACGGATCTGTCTGCCGGGCTGGATGCGGTGCTAACCGAGCTGGACGGCAACGGAATTGATGCCGCAGCCGCAGAGGCCAAAAAGGTCGCCGCCGCTTGATACAGCGTTTTTGAGCGGCGTATTGCCGGGATGAAAACCGCCGCTCAATTAGGCGTTAATTGTTATTAACGAATAACCGATAACTCCCAATTGGGGTTCTGCAACCGTACAAGCGCTTATACCGCCATTCCGTATTGCGGAACATAATTATGGAAAGCGGTATAAACCGGCAGGTCAGCCGACCACCGAAAAACTACTGTCCGGATTGATTTTTCGGAGACGGGAATAGAAGCCCATATTAAAGGTCCGTCCGGTATATTTCATATAAAATTGCACCGGATCCCTGTCATGGTCGCATCCGGCTTCCACCTTATCGATCAGTTCGGCCATCATTGCCCCCACCACGGGGGCATTTTTGTACTGGTTACCGGAAGTACCGACGGCCATGTAAAAACCGGGCAGATCCGATTGGTCGTAAATGGGAATCCAGTCATCTGAAACGTCGTAAAGATCTACCACTCCCTGCATTTGATTCGGTACCCGCAATCCCTTAATGCGCTGAGCTTCCCGCAAAACCTGGGCCGTCCACTGTTTGGAGAAGTTTTTGTCATAGTTGTCCGGATCCACCCATTCGCGTTCGTCGCAGGCTGGATCCTCCGAACCCACCAGAATGTGGTTGCCCGTCTCGGGCCGGGAATAGCAGCCGATATCGCCGTCCGAGATCATCACCCCCTCTTTCTGATAGTCGATACCATCGGGTGGCGGGACATGGCAGACTTCCTGGCGCAGAGCCCGGGTCTTGATATTCATGCCTTCCTCGACACCGGCCATGCGGTTGATAATATAGGAGTGCGGACCGGCGACATTGACGACGATCGGCGCATCAATCCGGGTTCCGTCCTTTAGCGTAACACCGGCGACCTTGCCGTCCTTTTTGCGAATCTCAACCACTTCGGCATTGAATATAAACTCGCCGCCCCGGGCTTCGGCCGCCCGCTGGAGGTTATGGGTGGAAAGCTGGGGATCGGAAATATGGCCCGACTCGGGGATAAATATGGCCCCGTCCACGACGTCGCCGGTGGGCTCTGCAAAACCGGGGTCATCGGGCAATTTTACCGGGAAATATTTGCGGGTATCCAGAAACGGAAATTTCTTTTTAATTCCTTCAATATCCAGTTCCTCAAAATCAATGCCCAGGTCTTCAAGGCTGGTCATGACATTTTTGAGGTATTGGTTGAGCTTGGTTTTTATCACCAGACAACCGGTATTAATGTAATTTACCAGGCCGAGCTCGTCTCCGACCTCCAGATATTCGGGCCAGTTGATCCAGTAATAATATCCTTCCCGGGCTGTGGCTACGCCGTCCGGGGTGGAGTAATGGAACCGGATGACGGCACAGGAGCCGGCGAAGGCAGCCGGTCGACATTAAGTGTTTTATAGCCTTTTTTGGCCAGCTCGAAGGCGATAGCGGCACCGATCACACCGGCACCGATGATGATAGCGTCATACTTTTTGTTCATTTTGATTCCTCCATCAATAGCTCATAGCCTAGAAGTTATAGCTCAATGCAACATGATAGAAGATAAGAAGGTAAGAAATTGAGAAGATAAGATCCGCTTATTTACGAATTTATCTTACCTTCTGCTCTTCTTATCTTCTAACCTTCTTTTAGCAATACTATTCGTTTTCATATCAGCTATCAGCTATTTTGATAGCGCCTGTTCCAGATCCAGTAAGGGATGAAACCCGGCGTGCAACGCCCGGGTGTCAAAGCCATGCTGGCTATCCGTTCGTCCCGTC
>JAFDDW010000681.1 GCA_019310665.1 Deltaproteobacteria bacterium | reverse complement strand
TTTTTTGTATAAGTCGTTGACGCTGGCAGTATGGGAGGCCGGAAATCAGAACAATGAGATGACAACTTAGCGTGAGTTTCTATTTTCATAAAATCGATAGAATACATTTACTTTAGGCACTTTAGGCAATTTAGGCACTTTAGGCATTTCTTTTCTCAGGCACTTTTGTGCATTTTAGGCATTCTGTTTTTAGGGATAATTTGAGTATACAGAAAACGGGAACCGGTATACATGCGATTAAATAACTTTTGGAGCTATCGTCGAATTCTATTTTCAAAGGGCTTTGTATCGGCGGTCCGGAACTCCAGACAGAACGTGGTGGCCTATAACCAGGATCGTCCGCTGAAGGCCGGGCCCTATATGGCCGAATTAGACATTACCTATCAGGCCGGGCCCTATATGGCCGAATTAGACATTACCTATCAGTGTAATTGTCGTTGCCAGATGTGCCAGCGCTGGAACGATCCGCGCCGGGATGAGTTGAGTTTAGCCGAATACAGGAAGCTGGCCGCCGACCTTCACCAGATGGGATCCCATCAAATCAGTATCTCCGGCGGTGAACCCCTGCTGCGGGCGGATGTATTTCCGATCATTGAAAGTTTTAGCGAACTCGGAATGTCGGTCAATCTCTGCACCAACGGTCTGTTACTGAAAAAATATGCTAATGAAATTTGCAGTAGCGGAATGACCTGCATCTCCATCAGTTTAGACGGCGCTTCGGCTGCCAGACATGATGAAATTAGAGGAATTTCAGGATCTTATCAGCAGATTAAAGAAGGTATTGATCACCTTCTCAGGCGCCCCAGGTCATCAAGGCCGATTCTGCGGGTCCGAATGACGATCTCCAATCATAACGCGAGTGAAATTCGCGCTTTTTACGAAAAATGGCAGAATGTTGCGGATGACGTTTTATTTCAACCGGTCCATCATTGTACGGATGCGTATTACACCGGCCTGGTTGAAGCGGACTTAAAAGTTGACCCCCAAGAAATTGCTAAACAGATCGCCGATACCCCGTTTGAAAAAGATAATTATCTAAAACGTCTGATTACAAGCCTTGAAACTAAAGGCTCTTTTCCCCGGCAACCCTGTTATGCCGGCGTATTAATGGCTCGCATTGATCCCTGGGGCAACGTTTATCCATGTCTTGAGCAACATGTCCGCATTGGATCGGTGCGTGAAGAGGATTTCGCGAGCATCTGGAATTCAGATTCTTCGGATAAGGAACGCCGGCGGCTGGCAAACAACCGGCCATGCAGCTGCTGGTATAACAACACGGCCCTCATCGGTCACTATGGCAAATTACTCGGCAGCACCCCCAGGCAAGTCTTGAGAGGTCTGGCCCAAAATAATTTCATTGATTATCTGCCATCGGTTTTCTCTGAAAAAAAATGACGTCATCAAAAATGCCCTCGATAGATGTGTTGATCGATCAGTATCTCAATTATCTTCTGATCGAAAAAGGCCTTTCCAAAGCCACTTTGACGTCATACAGCACCGATGTCATCCGCTACCAACAATTTTTGCAAAAAAAGGGGGTTCGTCGTCTTTCTGAAACCGATACGCCCTTGATATTAAAACATCTGATCGGCTTGCGCAATTCCGGTTTAGGTGCCAGGTCCCGAGCCAGACATCTGGTAGCCATTCGAGGGTGTTATCGATTTGCGGTTCATGAAAAATTTCTCAAACATGATCCCTCCCGATTAGTTGATCTTCCCAAAATAGGCCTTAAGCTGCCGGATGTCCTTTCGGTTGATGAAGTCTCTGAATTGTTGAGTAAACCGGACACCAGCAAGCCGGTCGGGGCCAGGGACGCCGCCATGCTTGAGCTGCTATATGCAGCCGGTCTCAGGGTCTCGGAGTTGGTGAACCTGAAACTGCAAGACATAAATTTAGAAGCCGGTTTTGTCCGCGTGTTTGGTAAAGGATCCAAAGAGCGAGTGGTCCCCATCGGATTGCATGCCCAAACGAAGATCGGGTTTTATATCCAAAATTATAGAAAAATCACTTTAAAAAATCAGCCCAGCCCCTACCTTTTTGTTGCCCGGGCGGGAAAACCAATTACCCGACAGGGTTTTTGGAAGTTATTGCGACGCTATGGCGATCAAACGCAGTTGCCTAAAAATATTACGCCCCACAGCCTGAGACATTCTTTTGCAACGCATCTGCTGGAAGGCGGCGCCGACTTAAGAGCGGTGCAGGTGATGCTCGGTCACGTTGATATATCAACGACTCAAATCTATACCCATGTCACCCGCAAGCACCTCAAGGAGTTGCATCAAAAATTTCACCCCAGAGGATAATATTACCACAGGGCCTTGCCATTTAACCAGGTAACGGCCTGAATGTAAGTGCTGTACAAACCTTATGAAAATAGTCAAAATCCCAAGCTCCAAAAACCAAATCACAAACAAATTCCAATGATCAAAATTCAAAATTCCAAACAGGCGCACGTCTGCATTGATGCCTCATGATATAATTCCGACAAACACAAGTTTCCGCGTCTCTAAGATACAACCGCGATGACTGTTTTGGTCATTGAATATTGTGATTTGCGATTTACCTGCCCTGTTAAATCGTCTTGTTGGGATTTGCGGAATAGGTTGACAATGTGATCTTCATAACGAACACGGACACGCCATTAATCGAATTATTTAACAGGGTAAATAATTTGGTGCTTGGATTTTGAGATTTTAGTGTTGTATAAGACCTTG
>JAFDDW010000680.1 GCA_019310665.1 Deltaproteobacteria bacterium | reverse complement strand
GTTTCAGCGGGGAGAATTCGATCAATCAGCAACCCGGTTGACGGCCCAGGCACTTTTATACTATTCTTTAGGTCTGTGGGCATTTTCAGCCGTGCGAATTGTTGCGGCCACCTTCTTTGCAATGCAGGATACCCGAACTCCGGTAAAAATGGCCGGCATTTCAATAATTACCAATATTATCCTGGGAGTGGTTCTGATGAAGCCGCTTGCTCACGGCGGACTTGCTCTGGCAACATCGCTGGCTTCCATGTTAAATCTGGGGCTTCTGATAGTCGCATTGAAAACTAAACTGGGCTCATTGGGATGGAGAAAAATTGCTCTGTCTGTTTGCAGAACGCTGTCATGTTCCATTGCCATGGGTGTGGGTGTCTGGTTAGCCGGACGAGTAATCGTACCGGTGGAGAACGTAACCCTGACTGGACTTTTGGGGGGAGTTGCGGGCACGGTTACCATCGGCATATGCATTTACGTCGGCCTTTCATACGTGTTAAAAAGTCCGGAATTACGTATTGTCCTGGCTGAAGTCCGGAAAGGTATCAGCAAGAAATGACCCGAAAATTAAATATTCTGTTATCAATAGCGGTTCTTTTACTTTTAGCCCTTTTCTTTTTTATCATTGTCAGTGAGCATGGGCTGGCAGATCTAAGATTTATAAAAAACCATCGGTATCGAAATTGATCGTTTGAAGCATGATCCTGCCTACATTGAAAGTATTGCCAGGCAAGAGCTCGGGATGATCGGCAAAGATGAAATTATTCTAAAACCTCAAAGTCAATCGAGACAAAAATAATGAGCCAGGAAGTCAACATTTATACCGAGACGATGGCAAAAGTTTATGCAGATCAGGGCCATTGGGAGAAAGCTGCCGAAATTTACCATCATCTTGTGCAAAAGGATCCGGAACGTCAGGATTTACGCGATGCGCTGGCGCAAGCCCAAAGGGAGAGGGATGAGAATCCAGATAAGCGCCCTGAAAAGCTCGTGCCGTTATTTCGAGAATGGATCGAACTTTTACTCCAACATGAAAAATTGCAAAAATTAAAAAAACTGCGCGAAAAGCTGTGATTTACTCTTCAGATTTTTCAATTTTGAAAGCATCGGATGCTTTATCTTTGGTGTAAAACTCGGCCTTGATGCGCTTATTTTTGCTGCCTTCGACCTTAACCTGGCCGCTTTTCCGATTCAACGTGATTTTAGATCCGGTGATTGAGTTTTTGCCGCTGATTACCTTGGCGTTTTTACCGCTTAAAATTACGGTCATCGTCGCCGTATCATATTCCGCTTTTTCAGCTTCAGCATTATACTGTTCAGAGGTAATTATTACGTTTCCCGTGGCAATGATCTTTTTCAATAACTCTTCATCACCGCCTTTTTTTTCGTTATCCAGTAACTCGCCCTGATAATAAATTCTTAATTTATCTGACGTGATCGTAAAATTTCCCTGGGTGACCTTTACGTTTCCGATAAATTCAGCGTACTTGTCCTCGTTGTATGAAATCAGCTCGTCGGCGACAATTCGTATGGGTTCGTTTTCAGCCTGTCCGGCTTTGGGTTCACCGGCGGTCCAGGCCGCATCCGTGAGCAACACCGCAACTGCCAAAAATGCAACCGTCCAAAGCCATCTAAATCTGTTAAGTGTCAATAATACCTGCTGAAATTTTAGCACGGGACCCCCTTGAATTGACAATTGATTATTGAAAATTGTCGATTGAATGTATTCTGTCGTTTTTAGATCAGCATTGCCAAGGCCGGTGTCAAATATATCAGTCGAGACATATTTTGCAATAGCCAACATCATATTCCTTCTGAGGGTACCATGACAGGCAACCTATAATATTGTCTTAATGACATACTCGCTGCGCCAACCGGCGCCACTAATTAAAAGCACGGTCTTTGAAGAAGTCTATCTACTTAATAAACCACAAATCATGGAATTTCTTAATAAAAATCTGGCGATTGATAAACCGGAGACTTTTTTAATTTCCCCCATCGGCTACCAATTTTTCCTTGCATCCGTCCGAGATTAGGAATATAATAATATGTACAACTGAGTACCTTGCAAAAGCTATCATACTCTCGATATCCATACCACAGCGCGTTGTCCGACTAATCTCTGCAGGGCCTCAGATTTATATCTTTTAGTTAATCGAAAAACATTCCGTGTGTTCTATTACGTATCGCAACCGAATCTTCTTCCGCCAACCTTGTGAATCTAAATCCCATTGCCGGCAATATGTTATTGGCGAATCGCAAATTGTCTGAAATCCTGGATCGTACCTTATCAGGAGGCAGTATTTGTCTATCCAGATTAAGGTCAGCGGTTAACGGAATTATTGAGAATTTTGGCAACCGTTGTATCCTTATTTTTATATTTCGGCGCACACTTGCGGTGTGCGGCGAACACCGATCCATGGCGGGTCGGATTGAATTGATTGGTAACGCCGTATTTTAACTAGCAGTTCGGTTTCGCTCTGAAGGAAAGACCCATTTGTCACTGTTGGCAGCCTGAAGTTTGGAACCGTGAAAATCAGAAACGAAGGAGGTTCCCCTATGGCCAATGGTATTGTCAAATGGTTTAATGAGCGTAAAGGTTATGGTTTCATCGAACAAGATGAGGAGGGCCCCGATGTGTTTGTTCACCATTCTGGAATCAATGCGTCGGGATTTAAATCCCTCAACGAAGGTGACCGGGTTACCTTCGAGATAGAAGAGGGGCAAAAAGGTCCTCGGGCTGTAAATGTCACCGTGGTCTAATTTTATGGCCAAAAAACGCAAAAAGGGCATTGCCAATCATTGTCGGCAATGCCCTTTTTGTCGATCAGCCAAAATCGGCTTCATTTTATTTGGAGTCGTCCTTGATAAGGGTGTCTACCGTTTCAGTCGACTTTGGCTTGGCGTCATCTTTGATTTCAGCAACAGTTCCCTGCCCTGACGGGCTACCCGCCAGAACTGCTTTGTCATCAAAAATAAGCTCCTCATACTGTTCGCCTTTCAACGTATACATGTCCATGACGACATCCGCAATTTTATCCATATATAGACCGATTGGGAAAAAATGCTGATTTCGCAGCAGCAGGATCAGATCCTCCTTACCCGTTGTACTTGCCTTTTTAACTTCGGTGGCATGGTAGGTTTGTTCGCACAGGAGCGAATAGTTATCATCCTGAATTTCTGGATACTTGCGCTTTCCGATATTGGAAGTTAATACAGCAAATTCTTGGATGAGCAATGTTTTTCCTTCAACATTTTTCCTAATGTGGTACTTTTGCTTCATAGCGTTCCTTTTATTATAATTGCGATGGAATTTAGAAATGATCATCGGAATATCTGAACTCGTCTATATATCCCGAACTAGAGCCGACTGTCAAGGTCAAATCAGAAAAACCATGTAATTCCAATAATTTTATTATGTTACCGTGAAAGGCGACATGAATGAACCAAAGAGCTGAGGATACTAAAAAAAATAGGAGTCAGATACCGTTTGGATAAACAGCATCAAAATACAACCTCAGGATAAAACGATATCATTCAATCGATATCATTCAATAATTTCAAGAATGTGACGTTTGCCAGTCTTGCCGGACGCGGCACTTAAAATGGTTCGGATGGACTGGGCCGTTCTACCCTGCCGGCCGATAACTTTACCCATATCTTTCTTGGCCACTCTAAGTTCCAACACGGTGGTGTGCCTGCCCTCAACTTCGCTAACCTCCACTTCTTCCGGGAAATCAACAAGTGCCCTTGCAATGTAACTGATCAGATCTTTCATCGCTCTGTCTCCTTTGGGAGTTGTTCACTATCAAACGTGGATCAGCTCGCTTTTCGAAAATTAAAAGGCAACTCGGGCTGCCGATATATCTGGTATGGTTTGCAGCTTTTGCGCCACCTGCATTCTTGGCAGACAACGACATGTTTCTGGGGTTGTCCCTTGTATTTTGGGCAGTGAAGGTATTTCGGGATTTTGTTAATCATATATCTTATTCTTATCAGATAGTTGACCGTAAGTTAAGTACTTTTTTTATTGCGGGGTTGTTTGAAAAGTTCTGGTAATTGGGAAATAGATTGCTTAGTTTTTATGGTCTTTACTTCACAAAATCATCTGATGACGATTCCTGATAGACAGGTAACCCACTGATATTACTTGACGACAACATAACCATTGAAGTTGCATGATTTTTGCATGAAATGCTTATGACCAAAACTTGTAAAAGGGAATAGACTTCTAATGGAACGTACTGATGCGAAAAGACAGGCAATTATTGAAAGAGGCCCATCTTCTAACCCATACGCTAAAATAATCATACCGGAGAAAAGAAAGGGGTCAAAAGATAGGCGTAAAATCAATACGTTCATTGCCGATGATAGACGCAGTGGGATCGCCGAGAGACGAAAACTGCCAAATAAAAAAGGACACCGGGTATAAACACCTGATGTCCTTTTTTAAAAGTGAGTGCCCCAAAAGTGAGTGCCCCCGGCAAGAATCGAACTTGCGGCACATGGATTAGG
>JAFDDW010000679.1 GCA_019310665.1 Deltaproteobacteria bacterium | reverse complement strand
GAATTATTTGACGGCATCATTCCGGGTGACCTCAGCTGTTTCATTTCTGTCGCTGCCGGCAATCCTGCGACAAACCAGCCAGCGTCAGTTTGGCATCTATCACGGAAACTGGAATTCTGGATAATACTTATGCTGCCCTGTCTTTTGTATCTATTTAAAACTTTGGTAAGTTGGATTCTAACAATGGGGAATCGAAAATCTGCTTGCCTAAAGTGACCTCTTGAGTTAAAGATTTCTTTCTACGAAGGTTTAACCCGGCAATTCAGGATTAGTCTGGAGATCTGACAGTGGCCTGCAAGATTAAACCTGGCAGCCGGTTAAATTTTGCCCTTTATCTATACCGGGACATGAAAATGAAATCTTTTGAGCAGTTTCCGGCATTTCTTAAAAAAAACATTAAATATGTCCTGACTGATATCGACGATACCCTGACAAACAACGGTCGTCTTCCAGCCGTTGCCTTTACGGCCATGGAACGTCTGACAATGGCCGGGATAAAAACCATTCCCATCACCGGTCGGCCGGCAGGATGGTGCGACCACATAGCCCGCATGTGGCCGGTGGACGGCCTGGTGGGTGAAAATGGTGCCTTTTACTTCCGTTACGATGACAGCCTTAAAAAAATGCAGCGGCGCTACTTTAAATCTGACGAACAGCGGGTCGCCGACCGCAAACGACTGGAAAAATTAAAGGGTGAAATCCTGCATAAAGTCCCGGGGTGCCGGGTATCAGTGGATCAGGCCTATCGCGAGGCCGATCTGGCCATTGATTACTGCGAAGACATCGAGCGGCTGCCGGACCATGACATTGATAAGATTGTGAGCTTATTTGTAAATGCCGGGGCACAGGCCAAAGTTAGCTCCATTCATGTCAACGGCTGGTTTGGTGACTACGATAAACTCACCATGACAGCGATGATGTTTGAGGAAGTCTTTGGCCAGCGGTTGGAGGAAGTAAAGGATCAGGTTATTTTCAGCGGGGACTCACCCAACGATGTACCCATGTTCGCCTATTTCCCAAATTCGGTAGGGGTTGCCAATGTAAAGCAGTTCGAGGGGAAAATGGACCACTATCCGGTCTGGATAACTGAAAAGGAGGGCGGGTACGGGTTTGCGGAGATGGTGAAGATATTGTTGAAACCTTAAGACCGAAACCTTAGCTTCATTACAACATGTTGTTAGAAAAAACGTCCTAAGGACCTAATCAAGCGGGAGATAGACAAAATGCAAAAAAGCACTGAACGCCGGGAAAGTGAACGGATCAACTATGAATCGGCTATTCTGCATGATACGAGCCCACCTGATTTTTTTTATAGTGGTATGATGTACAACTTTAGTAAGAGGGGATTGTATTTCGAATCTAATGAAGACCTTTTACAAGGAGATGAAATTTCCATCTCGATAAAAGAACCACCGGCACAATTTTTTGAGAAAACCGATCAATATTTTAATGTCAAAATCATGTGGTGCCGATCCCTGCAGAGATCATCCTATCAAGTCGGGTACGGAGCAAAGTTAGTTTAACTCAATTCATAAGCCACCGGCTATGCCGGTGAGAATTTAACTGTTCTTTCCGGAAAAGCCTTTCTCACCATCTCAGCCGCAAATTCTTTATCACAGGCGCCGAATTCCTGGCTGGCGCCGTAAATTGTTATCGTCCCATCCGGTTCGAAGCGAACCAGGGCCCCTCCGAGCTCGTGGACCAGCGCGTTTTCAAACCCGAGGTTTTTGATTTCGACTTCCGTGTTGCGCAGAATTTCCCTGTGCCAGAGATCTCCTGAGCGGAGGATAACGGTTTTTTTGATCCCGTTACCGCTGACTGATACCAGAAGGATTTTACCGTTATAACCTTCCGGCAATATGACCGGGCTGATTTGGCTGTCTGGTTCAATGCTTTGCCCGCCGGGATCATTCAAAGCGTTTCGGGGTGGTTTCCCTTTTAAGACGCGGAAAATGTTATCGGCGAAGAATTGGAAACGCTTTTTGTGAAAAAACAAACCATCTGGCTCACCGGCGTTGTGGGGCGACAGAATCACATTGTCCAGCTTGCGCAACGGGCTTTCTTCGGGCAATGGTTCGGTTTCAAACACATCCAGGCCGGCACCGCCGATCCGGCTTTGGCGCAAGGCCTCGATCAAAGCAGGTTCATCGACGACAGCGCCACGGCAAGTGTTAATAAAAAAGGCGTCCTGCTTCATCAACTCGAATTCTTTCTTACCGATCATGTGGTGGGTTTGACTGTTTAAAGCCCCGAGGACGTTCATGTTAAACGCACCCGCCAACCGGGCGACATCCCTGCCGATATTTCCCAATCCCACAACCCCGATCGCTTTTTGCGTCAGTTCAGAGCCGGCGTAATCCATGCTGAATTCACCGCTCTTCAGAGCCCCATCCAATGCAACGATGTTTTTGTACCAGGCGAGGATAAAAGCAAATACATGTTCTGCTACCGCCCGGGCATTGATGCCGGCCGCGTTGGCCACCCAGATACCCCGTTCGGTGCAAGCCTTGATATCGACATTGTCATAGCCGGCACCGGTCTGGATTAACTTCAGTTTTTTCATCTTTTCTAACACCGGATGATCGATGACGGCACCCTCGGGTATGATGACATCCGCATCACCGATAGCACGGGTTAATTCTTCGGTCCCTACGGTGATGATTTTCCATTCCTTTGGGAATTGGGCAGCCATCATATTTTTGGTCTTTTCGGGGGTCTCCCTGACTATAACGACTTTCAAATCTGATCTCCCGGATTGTCATTGCGGTGTTAGGTGTGATGTTTGGCTTATTCCATACGTCCGGCATTCTGAATCTGTGGCAAGTGAGACAATAATGAGCTGGTTAGA
>JAFDDW010000678.1 GCA_019310665.1 Deltaproteobacteria bacterium | reverse complement strand
AAGAGGCAGATTCGGATACCTGGTCGTTGAAGAAGGTGTTCTTCAATTTGTCTGGGAAGATGATGTCGATAATGTCCTGGACGCAGACCCCGAACATCCGATTGTCATATTTCCCGAACGCTTTCACCATGTAGCGATAACCGGAAAGGTACGATTTCGAGTTGAGTTCTATGACGTCGGCGGTATCGATATCGATGCCGGCTTACAACAAAAGGGTGTCCGTCCCGGGGAAGATTTTATTTGATGCTTGCCCGGAAATGGCGGATGGAGTATTGAACACAACGTCTGGGGATGAACTTAATTTCATTAATGTAAATGACCCGAGGCAGGAGCCGGTATGGATTCTCAGCCACAAAACGAATCCGGAATAGAGATTCCCAATCAGCGTGTGCTCGAATTTTTGCGCTCGGTACCCCCCTTTGACACCCTGGGGGCCAGCGAACTGACGCGGGTGGTATCACAAATAGAGATGGCCTATTTTCCCCGGGGGCAACGTATCAAGAGCAAAGGGTCCCTCCTTTCAACACCTGTATATCATTCAGCAGGGTGCCGCCAGAATCTCTTTGATCGACGATGAGGGTGAAGATCTGCTTGTCGACGTGCGCGGTGAGGGAGACTATTTCGGCGCCACCAGCATTCTACAGGATAAACCGGCCATGTTTGATATCTCCGCCCACCAGGATCTCATCTGCCTGATGCTCCCGACAGAAGATGTCCGGCAATTGGTTAGCAGCTACCCGGTGTTCGAGCGCTACTTCAGCTTTTCGCTGGCCCGAACCATCAAAGCGGTACGTCAAACAACAGATTTCCAGCGGCCACAACCGATCGGGCAAAACGCTATCAGTATGGAGGTGTTCCTTACCGGTAAACGGGTTGCCGATATAATGACCAAAAATCTGCTGACCTGCGCACCTTATATATCCGTGCAATCAGCCGCCAAAATGATGGCCCGGCGCCGTGTCAGCTCCATTGTGGTCACCGGAAACGGTCTTTACCCGCTGGGTATCATGACCGACAATGATTTGCGCACCAAGGTGCTGGCGGCCGGTCTCAGCCCCGAAGTTGCAGTGGCCGGGATTATGAGCCAGCCGGTGCAAACCGTCTCTCCCGGAGCCGATGCCTTTGACGCCCTGTTGACCATGAGCCGCCATGGTGTCAGTCTTCTGGTTGTGGTCGAAGGCGACCACATGGTCGGCATCATCAGCGAACACGATTTGCAGATGGAAGCCGGCAGCTCTCCACTTCAGGTGATTGCCGAAATCCGGCGTACCACCTCGCTGGACACGCTCATCGGTATGCGCTACAAAATCGACAGCGTACTTGAAATGATGCTGCGCCAGGGGGGTCCGGTCAAACAACTGGTCGCATTGGTCACCGAACTCAACGATCGGCTGACAATTCGAATCCTCGAACTGGTCGAAGAGGAGATGGAACGCGAGGGATTTGGAAAACCCCCTGTCCCGTACGGCTGGCTGGCCTTGGGCAGTGAAGGCCGCAGGGAACAAACCCTGTACACCGACCAGGACAATGCCCTGTTTTTTGCCGCGACACCGGACTGCGCTGAAGCTGAATGCAAAAAATGGTTTTTGCAGTTTGCGCAGCGGGTGGTTGCCTATCTGGTACGGTCCGGAATTCCCGAATGCCCGGGCGGGATCATGGCCTCCAATCCTGAATTGTGTCAACCGGAAGATCTCTGGCTGGATACATTTTTAGGGTGGATCAAGGATCCCAGCCCGCACCCGCTTTTGATGGCGTCCATTTTCTTTGATTTTCGTCCGATCTATGCCGGCACCAACTTCCCCTATGTTTTGCAGGACCAGTTGCTGAAGACCATCCGCAAAAGCGGACTTTTTTTGCGCTTTATGGCCAAAAATTCTCTTATCAACCGGCCCCCGTTGAGTTTGCTCAAACGGTTCGTGGTCGAAAAATCCGGCGAGCATAAAAATAAGTTCGATCTGAAACAACGGGGATTGACGCCGGTGGTGGACGCCGCCCGGGTGCTGAGTCTAAGCCTGGGGATAAAAACCCGCAATACCCTTGACCGATTGGCGGAAATCAGCCGCATCGGCATCATCGACAGTAACTTTCACGCTGATTTGCGCGAAGCTTACGAATTCCTCATTTACCTGCAGATCAGCCGCCACCTTGACGCCCTGGCCCAGGGGGAAGAGCCGGATAACTTTCTGGATCCGGCGAGTCTGAACGGATTGCAGCGTAAAATGCTCAAGGAAAGCTTCGCCGTCGTGCGCCGCCTGCAGGAAACCATTGAATTTCGCTTCCAGACCAAGCTGGTGGAAATATAATGCACAGCCTACTGCTTGCCCGTTGGCGCAATCGCCTGGTTAAGATGCGATCCCGGGGAAGAGAACTCCATCCCCTGGCGCTCACAAATCTGAAGGCCCTGGATCATCTCGGTATTAGCCAGAAAGCCAGAAGTCTGCGCTATGTAATTTTAGATTTAGAGACCACCGGTTTGAACCTGGACCATGACCGGGTGGTCAGCGCGGCCGCCTACCGGGTGGTGGATGGTCGGATTGCCCTGGGAGACGTTTTCAGCTCTTTGGTCAGCCCGGGCCGCGACATCCCCTCATCAGCCGTTAAGATCCACGGAATTATGCCGTCCATGGTGGACCATGCGCCTCCATTTGCCGAGGTCTTTAAAAAATTTCTTGGTTATCTGGGAACCGATATTCTGGTCGGCTACCATGTACGCTTTGATCTGCATTTTCTCAATGTCTATATGCGGCAAACTCACGGATTTCCTGTTCAGAACCTGGTGCTCGATGCCCAGTCCATGTGCCGCAAGGTTTGCTTTCCCCCTCACCTGCGCTCTTACGCGGGCAGACTAAAAGGCCATCAGGACCTGGACACCGTTGCCAAACATTT
>JAFDDW010000677.1 GCA_019310665.1 Deltaproteobacteria bacterium | reverse complement strand
GAAGCAACACCCGCAGTCTGAAAACCAGGACAATCCATCTTTTTCATCGTCTCTTCCCCCGGATTTGAATTCGCGATACCCCAACAAGATGGGGTTATTTGTTAATAGTTATCAGTTATTAGAAGCCTGACGTAGGATTCATTCTACAGAATCAACGAAATTTGTCAATCTACCGAACCAATTTGATGATTTGACAGAACGTGATCATTGCAGTAACTTCCGCATGATTCAAGTTAGATTCTTAATAATTATTTCTTTGCATTTTATAGCAAGCCTTTTTCATCACGAAAACGCGAAAGCTGGAAAGCACGAAATTTAAGTCGTCTTTTTTTCGTGTTTTCGTTATTTCGTGCTTTCGTGATTATTTTTTCCTGTTTAGTTCCGGTTTATCCTGGTTGGGTTATAGAAATTCCGAAACGTTGGTTAAGGACTGAGTATGATGAACAGCCATCAGCTGCAATGTTTACAGTGTCAGTCGCAACTTCAGATAAAGCGGACCTGAAAGGCTGTCAGTTTGCGCTGCAGGGTCTGCGGCGCAGAATATTCTCTGGCGGCGCATAAGAAATGGATTGATGATGACATCGAAGATGAACTGGCAGATGTTCGTTGTGATAGGATATAGACGATACTCGATACTGGATACTAGATACTCGATGAAGGTCAGAAAAATCTGAGCATGCGGAATTGCATTATCGAGTATCGAGTATCGAGAATCCAGTATCATTTTGATTTTAGCGATACAAAAATCAGTTCGCAGACAATTACACAAAACCCAACAACTGACTAAATTTGCACCAATGGTTTTAAACAGCCTTTTCCCGGTTTTTATACTGATCCTTTTCGGCAGCTTGTTGAATGGTTTTAAACAGCCTTTTCCCGGTTTTTATACTGATCCTTTTCGGCAGCTTGTTGAAGCGCTGGCGGCTGACCGATGACGTATTCCTGAAGATGGCGGACCGGCTCACCTACTATATATTTTTTCCCCTGCTGCTTTTCTGGAAAATCGGAGGGGCCTCTACCGCCTTAACCGGCGGCACAGGACTGTACCAAGCCGTCATATGTGCCGTGCTTACCGTTTACGTACTGAGTACCCTGTTTATCAAACTCTATAAAATACCGGACTACAAGGCCGGTACTTTTTCTCAGAGTTGCTACCGGTTTAACTCCTATATCGGGGTTGCCATCGTCCTGAGCGTCCTGGGAGAGGAAGGCATCAAACAATTCGGCATCCTGATCGGGTTGATCATTCCAATTATCAATGTGCTGTGTGTCTCAACTCTGATATGGTTTTCCGAAGAACAGGTGCCGCCGGCCAAGCGCCTGGGGCAAACCATAAAGGCCTTGATTTCCAATCCTTTGATACTGGCCTGCGTCAGCGGTATCATCTATGCCAATATATGGCAGGGTTTCCCTCCCTTTATTGGCAATACGCTGAAGTTGTCCTCCTATATAGCCCTGCCCCTGGCCATGCTGTCCATCGGCGGCGCCCTGACGCTCAGCACTGTCAGAGACCATTTCAAACTGTCGCTGATCGCATCGCTATTTAAATTGCTGGCGCTCCCGCTGATCGGGTACGGGTTTCTATCAGCATTCGGTGTGTCGGATCCGGGCCTGAAAATCGGTCTGATCTATTTTACACTGCCTACCTCACCGGCTCTGTATATTCTGTCCTCGCAGCTAAACAGCGACACAAATCTGGCCTCGGCTTCGATTGCCTTGTCAACCATACTGTCTTTTTTTTCGCTGTCGATAGCGCTTCTGATTTAAATTAATTATATAATTGGGATGCAATGACAAAAAATTTTAAAATAACCATCGAGTACGACGGGACAAGCTACCATGGCTGGCAGCGTCAGAAAAATGACCGTACCGTCCAGGAAGAGATCGAAAAGGCCATCTTCACCATAACCGGTCAAGAAGTTTCCCTGACAGGGTCCGGCCGGACAGATGCCGGTGTGCATGCCTATGCCCAGGTCGCCAATTTTAAATGCGAGACCCATCTCGGACCGCGAGATCTTCTTGGCGGGTTGAACAGCCTGACGGACGAAGATATCGTTATAACGAGTTGTGAGGAGGTCGAAGCATCTTTTCATGCCCGCTTTGATGTCAAAAGCAAAGTCTATGTCTACAAAATTTTAAACCGCCCGAACCCCGCCGCAATTTTTCGACGATACGCCTGGCATGTTAGAAAAAAATTAGACCTTGAACGCATGCGCGCCGCAATGTCCCAACTCATCGGCAGCCATGATTTCAAGGCCTTTGAAGGTGCCGGCAGTCCGCGCGCCCACACCACCCGCAGCGTTTTTAAAGCCCGCCTGATTAAAGAGGAAGACGGCTACCTGGCCTTTGAAATTGAAGCCGACGGCTTTTTGCGTTTTATGGTGCGCAATATTGTGGGAACGCTGGTGGACGTGGGACTGGGCAAGATCTCACCCGATGAATTCAAGCGCATCCTGGCCTCAAAGGACCGGGACCAGGCCGGTGCCACGGCACCGGCCCATGGGCTGTTTTTAAAAAAAGTTCGCTACTGATCCGAAAAGGGCATTCATAAAAAAGGTTACAAAAATTTATCTGGTACGGGACTGCTCGACCAAAATGCTGCCACTGTCTCGTACGGGATTACCGGTTGCTGGTAGGTTCTTTTTCGGTTGAAAAATATATGTTGTGGCTGGTTTTATCTCCTGCAGATAGTTGGTTTCCTTATAATCTTCAAACCTGATGGTGAGTGGATGGTAATCTGCTCGAGGTACATAAAAGCGTACGCATCCTTGTTTATTGGTTTTGAAACAACCCAGCCCCACAAGAACGACGTCTCCGCCACAAATCGGATTTCCCTGCTGGTCAAGGACCTTAATCAAGCTTAAACGTTGCGACGGAAGGTATTTGGCAATCAACTGCCTGAGTTTCCCGGCGTTATTAGGTGCCGGCATTTCAGCCACTTGTGTCAGCACATCCTCTTCATAATCCCCAGGTTTTTTAGGGGTCTTCCAATTTTCCCCATATTTTAGACGCAGGTATTCCTCGGGTGGATTCGGCACCAGGAAAGTCTCATTGAAAAAGGTTATTTCCTTTAATACCCTAAACAAACTAAGGGGGGTTTTTAGGAAGGGGAATTGGATGATTGATGTAATCATCAACGACCTTATAGCACATCCAGTCAATTCTTGTTGAGTACTTAACCAGTGGTATATATGGACTTACACTCAGATGATCTATTCTGGCAAGAAAACCGTGATTCCTGAAAGCGACAACAATCTGATCAAGGGACTGCTCGGTTACCCCATGAAATCCGATTACCGAACCCACGTCGACGTCGTCATCCCATGGCAGTAAATCGTTATCTCTAATTGCTCCAAGACAGGTTCCCTGTCGAAGGAAAAAGGTCACTCCGAAACTATCCAGGATATGTTTGACCTCCTTTAGCGCCTTGATTGCATTATCCCGGTCGATTGGTTCTTCTGATGCAAGCCATTTATCTAACCTTTTGTTATCTTCAGTACTCATGCTACTATCCATCAGCTTTCACTCTTCCTTAATTTATT
>JAFDDW010000037.1 GCA_019310665.1 Deltaproteobacteria bacterium | reverse complement strand
GCTGCTACAATTCCCGCAAATATGGGTAATTTGCAGCGCTTGAAAACCAATCATGACGTTTGATTATTGCCCTCCGATCCTGCCTCTAGTTTGATACCTGAATCCTGCATGAAAATTAATTACTCCAGGTGACACTTCTCTGAGTCCAGACCTCGTAAAATACTATGAAAATAGCCCCTTTTTTGGGACATTATCGGGCGTGGTGAAACCTTCTCCGAGCATGGGTTTCAGGTGTCAGGTTTCAGGTGTCAGGTGTCAGGTGTCAGGCCGGCTCTCGCGTTTTCACTACTGAAACCTTGTGTGAAACTACACATAGTTAGAACAGCGAACCGCAGCCTGCGACGAGCCTTTCGAAAGTTTCTTTTCCGGTTAGACTGGCCGTTTTTTTTTTTTTTTTCAAATCATCCTGCCTTTATATTCAAGTTTAGCAATCGACTGGCCGATAACAAGTTTAAATATAACCACTTTCAGAGGTATTAAATGGCTAAGAAAAAGCTCAATGCTTCCTTGGATAAGATCGGTCTTGTAATTGTCGGAACCGGTGCGTCGCTGTTTTATTATTATCTTGAAGAATCAATGGCCCAGAACCAGAGCCTGGGTAGTTTTATCACCATCGCCATCATATTGTTAATCAGCATGTTTACCCAGTTGCTGATTAACAATATCAACCGTTCTCGAGAAGCCCTGCGGGTATCCAATGAGACTTTAGAGCAAAAGGTTATTGAGCGTACTAAAGAATTGCACGAATCTGAAGTGTTATATCGCACTATATTCGAAAATTCAGGAGCGGCCACCATCATCATCCAAGAAGATATGACCATTTCCCTGGCCAACTCTGTCTTTGTCAACATGTCCGGATTTGGCAAAGGAGAAATTGAATTTAAAAAATCATTCGTTGACTTTTTGGATGAAAAAAGTAATCGCGCTATTTTAAATGATGAAGGGTTCCTGATTATCGGGGAAAACCTCGAATCCAGGTTTATCAACAAGGAACGCGAAGAAAAAGACCTTCTCATTACCATTACAACCATTCCCGGAACTGAGAATCACGTCGCATCCCTGACGGATATTTCCGAGCTTAAAGAAGCCGAGCGTCAGATTTCTCACCAGGCCTTTCACGACACACTCACTAATCTGCCCAACCGTGCCCTTTTCATGGAGCATCTAAAAATGGCCATCAAGCGCGGAAAACGGCGGCCCAATTACCATTTTGCAGTGTTATATATGGATATCGACCGTTTCAAACTGGTCAACGACAGCCTCGGGCATAGTGTCGGTGATAACCTTTTAAATGCTTTTGCGGAAAGGCTCCGGGTTTCTTTGAGGGATATCGATATCCTCGCACGTCTGGGTGGAGACGAATTTGTCATCCTGATCGAAGACATTGAAAACGAAGATTATGCCAGCATAGTGGCAGAACGCCTGCAACAGGCGCTCAAGCAGCCTTTTATGGTCAACAACAAGGAAGTTTTTGCACCGGCCAGTTTTGGAGTGGTGCCCAACACCCAAGACTATAATCTGCCGGAAGATATCATGCGGGATGCTGATGCGGCCATGTACCACGCCAAGGAAAAAGGCCGTGCCCAATACAAGATATTTGATAAAAAACTGCATGAAAAAGCGCGGCACCTTTTGCAGCGGGAAACCGATTTAAGAAAAGCGATTCACCGCGATGAATTTGTCAACCATTATCAACCGATTGTTTCCCTGAAAACAAGATCGTTGGTGGGTTTTGAATCCCTGATTCGCTGGAATCATCCCCAACTGGGATTGATTTACCCGGACTCCTTTATTTCGATTGCCGAAGATACCGGTTTGATCATTCCGATCACACGTCTCCTTCTTCAGGAAGCCTGCACCGATTTGAAGTCATGGCAGGATCAGATTCAGGATCTTCAAAATTTAACCATGAACATCAATATATCCAGCAAGCATTTTCTGCTGCCAAGCCTGTTGGACGATATCAAAGATATACTCAATGTCACCGGTTTGCCTCCCGATCACCTGAAACTGGAGATCACAGAAACGGCCTTGATGGAAGATGTCGAAGAGACGGTTCGGCACGTGAATCGATTGAGAGATTACGGTCTTCAAATCGTTATCGATGATTTTGGTACCGGTTATTCATCACTGAGTTACTTGCAACGTTTACCGATCGACACACTCAAGGTGGACCGAAGCTTCGTGTCGCGAATTCAAAACACACCTGACGGTAACCGAAACATCGTCGAGGCCATTATATCCCTGGCTCATCGTCTTGATATGAGTGTGGTGGCCGAAGGGGTGGAAACTGTCGAACAGCACGCCATTCTATTAAATATGAATTGTCAATTCGGCCAGGGCTATCTGTTCTCCAAACCTATTCCAAAACAAGAGGTCGATGTGCTCATCCAGGAAATGCTGGAATTCTCCCAAAAAAATCCGGGGCAATCTTATCCCCTAGCCGAAGCGCTGTCCAACTAGATCGAGACAATTTCCCCTTGCCTGCATACTATGGTGGTGATAAATGGTAAAGAGGTTCATGGTTCAAAGGGTTGGGTCTTCGCACTGCGCGATACGCCCCCACAAGCAGGATTCAGCCCAGCCGCCGGCCAAAAAAACGGCCGGTCAAATCGATAAAGAAACTCTGAAAAAGCGAATATCGAATATCGAATAATGAATGTCGAATATCGAAGTAATGTATTCTGTCTATTTTAGAAAAGACTGAGCGAAGCGATTCCGCCCTTCGACATTCGACATTCTGCGGTTCTGCGGTTCGCTTTTAACTTCGTGTAGTTTCATACAAGAGGTTGAAAAGCTACCGCCGTTGAGCATTTAGAAACATCAACCCTGAACCTTTGAGCCCTATTTCCTGACACCTGAAACCTAAAAGTACAGCGTACTTTTCATTACCATAGATCGGAATTGAAAAAATGCGGACGGCATCATTTTCAAACGAACAGCTGGCCGGCCAGCGTTTGATGGTTGGCTTTAACGGTACCAGACTCAATGAGGGTCTCAAGTTTCTGATCAATCGCCTCAAAGTCGGCGGCGTGATTCTTTTTGCCGGGAATCTGCAATCACCTGACCAGATAAAAGATATGTGCCATGCAATCCAGGATTACGCCCAATCGTGTGAGCAACCCCCGTTGTTCATAGCTGTTGACCAGGAGGGAGGCCCAGTCGCCAGGCTCAAGGCGCCATTTACCCAATTTGCGGGCAATCGCCACATGAAAAATATAGAAGACGCCGTTCGTTTTGCCGAAATCACGGCTGCTGAATTAAACCAGGTCGGAATCAATATGAACATGGCCCCGGTTATGGATGTCTCTCCGGAAGGATCCAACAGTATCATGGCTGAACGGGCCTTCGGCGGCAATCCAACCTGGGTCTCACGCCTGGGCGTAACCGTCATAGAACATTTGCAGCAGAATAAGATTATGGCAGTTGCCAAACATTTCCCGGGTATCGGCCGAACAACATTGGACTCTCACATGGATCTGCCGATCCTTCCTGATGACTTATCCACCATTGAGCAGTTTGATCTTATCCCCTTTGAAGCCGGTATTCAGTGCGGCGTCTGCGGTGTAATGCTCTCGCATATATTTTACACCAAACTTGATCCCCAATGGCCGGCCAGTCTGTCCCCGAAAATTGCAAAAGATTTTTTACGCCATCGAATGGGATTTGACGGTCTGGTTCTGACCGACGATTTGGATATGGGCGCCATCAAAAAGCATTTTGATATTCAATCATCAATCCATCAGATACTTGCTGCCGATATCGACCAGACCCTCATATGCCATGAAGGGCCGAATATTGAAATAGCTTTTGAAGAAATATTGAAAGAGATAACAGACTCCCCCGATCTGAAGACAGGGTGCATGATGTCTGTGAATAGAATTATGAGGGCAAAAAGAAAATATATCGGAACGCCAAGTTAGCGACCTAAAGTCATTTCGACCTGGAAAATACATCGTCCTGCAAACCAGCCACAATTCCGGCTTTTAAGTAATGATAGCCGGCCGCTGCAATCATGGCGGCATTGTCGCCGCAAAGCGGGATCGAGGGAATATGGACCTTGATGCCTTTGTGGCCCGCATCCGCTTTAAGTTTTTCCCTGAGCCGGCTGTTGGCGGCCACACCTCCCACCAGGGCCAGGCGGTCACAGCCTTTTTCTACAGCCGCATGAATCGCCTTGTAAGTCAAAACCTCCATAACCGCTTCCTGAAATCCTGCTGCAATGTCAGGAATACTTTCTTTAAAATCATCACCCTGGTAATTCATGGCGTATCGATTGACAGCCGTTTTAATCCCGCTGAAACTAAAATCAAAGCCGCTCTTGTCCAGATAAGACCGCGGAAATCTTATCCTGGAAGGATCGCCCTGATTTGAGAGACGATCGATCACGCCCCCTCCCGGATATCCCAAATCAAGTATCTTGGCAACTTTGTCAAATGCTTCTCCGGCGGCGTCATCCCTGGTCTGCCCCATCAATTCCAACGTAATATGATCCGTGACGTGGTAGATGCTTGTATGCCCTCCGGAGGCCAGCAAGGCAACAAATGGAAATGCGGGTGGATCGGATTCCAGAAAAACCGAGTTGATGTGACCGGCTAAATGGTTTACGCCTACCCAGGGAATGCCCAGGGCATAAGCCAATGACTTGGCAAATGAGAACCCCACCAACAGCGCACCAACCAGCCCCGGCCCTCTGGTGACGGCAATGGCGTCGATTTGCGTTAAAGGCAGGCCGGCTGTGTGAATGGCTTCTTCAACCACCGGTACAATGGCTTCAATGTGCTTTCTGGATGCCAGCTCGGGCACGACCCCGCCGTAACGGTGGTGAATTTCCACCTGGGAAGAGACTACCGAAGCCAGAATTGAGGTTCCATCGCTGACAACCGCTGCAGCGGTTTCATCACAGGATGTTTCGATGCCCAAAATATTCATTTAGTAACCACTTCTATGACAGGGGATCGAATCAAGATTTGCTTGCACCAGTTAAAAAAAATCCAAATTACAAGCACCAAAATCAATGACCGAAACATTCAAAATTTGAAATTTTGAATTTCGGTCATTGTGATTTGTGATTTGGACTGACTTAAAACGATCTGGAATAAGACATAGTTTTACACCAATGGATTTTAGCCTATTCCCTGGGTGCCCTCCCGGTACCCCTCTTTCCGGCACCTCAGCCCTTGCAGGGCATATTACCCTCGTAACCTTTGGCAAGCCATTCAGCAAATTTTGAAAACCGGGTTGAAATTTTTTCTGCCAATGGTCTTTTGCCGGATTCACTCTTTTTAAGTTTTGCCACATTTACTCCCATATAATCCGTTCGCTGGAATCTTTACATTCCAAAATTTCACCGATCAAATATGCTTTTTCGTTCATGGCCTCCAGGCGCTGCAACACATCGGCGGTTGCATCGGGGTGAACGATGGCAATCATACCGATTCCATTGTTAAAAGTGCGCCGCATTTCTTCATCGGCAACATTTCCGGCCTGCTGCAAAAATGAAAAGATGGGCGGCACATCCCAGATTTCCGTTTGGATTGAGATGTTGCAGGCCTTGGGTACAATGCGAAGAATATTATCTGCAATCCCGCCGCCGGTAATATGGGCAAGTCCATGGACCGGCAAATCCTTTAATATACTTAATATGGGTTCGACATAAATCTTAGTGGGCGTCAGCAGTTCTTCGCCAATGGTTTTGCCAAGTTCCGGGACATAATCATCAATCTTCAATTTAAGTCGTTCAAAACAGATTTTTCGAACCAGAGAATATCCATTGCTGTGCAAGCCGCTGGAAGCGATGCCGATGAGTCGGTGTCCAACCCGAACTTCCGTGCCGTCAATGATCTTACTGTTGTCAACGATACCGACGGCAAAACCGGCCATATCGTATTCGTTGCGCGTATAAAACCCCGGCATTTCTGCGGTTTCGCCACCGAGCAGGGCGCATTTGGCCTGTTGGCAGCCTTCACCGATACCTTTGATGATATCGGCCACCTGCTCGCTATCAATTTTGCCCATGGATAAATAATCAAGAAAAAAGAGGGGCTTGGCACCCTGCACCAGGATGTCATTGACACACATCGCCACCAGATCGATGCCGACAGTGTCGTGTTTGCCGAGCATAAAGGCAATTTTAAGCTTGGTTCCAACCCCATCGGTGGAGCTAACCAGAACCGGCCGGTCAACATTGGCAAGATTCAATGAGAATAGGCCGCCAAATCCCCCAATTTCTCCAATGACACCGGAGCGGGGGGTTTGTTTAGCAATCTCACTGATGGTGCATACCAGCTTGTTGGCCTTGTCAATATCAACTCCGGCATCCGCATAAGTCAACGAATCGGCCATATTTGTCTCCTGTAAAAAATTGTTGAATAAAGAAAAGCCCTTGAAAATTAAACTTATTCAGCTTAAAAGTCAAAACAATTTTTTGACTTCTTCTGGACACAGTTGTATTATTGTAACCGTTGAGGGGTTCAAAGGTCCAGCCTGCTGCAGGTAAAAGGTGCCAAAGATGTTAGCGTGAAATTTTCTGCATTTTTAATCAAAGAAGCCCAGGTGGCAGTCTCTCCCGGCATGGGGTTCGGCGAATACGGTGATGACGACGTACGATTTGCCCTTATTGAAAATTCCATGCGTATTAATCAGGCAGTGCGGGGTATTAGAAAATTTATGTAATCGTCATTTTGTCCGATGAAAGTGCTGGGTGCAGGTGTATTTGATTAAATGTTTGGGGCATTGAATATTGGTAGACTTAAAGGGGATGTGGCTAAATGAAACGGATTCAAATTGGTCTGCTCGGCTGCGGCACCGTCGGTACCGGTGTGGCAAAATTACTCATTGAGAATAAGGATCTTCTGACCGCACGGGTCGGAGCGGATTTAAATTTAAAATGGGTCGCGGACATCGACATTGAAACCGACCGGGGCATTCAATTCCCGGAAGGTGTGTTGACCACCGACGCGCAGAAGCTATTAACCGATCCCGATGTAGACATGGTCATCGAAATGATCGGGGGTGACGGAATTGCCAAAGATTTTATGCTGCAAGCCATCAATAACGGAAAGCATATTGTTACCGCCAATAAAGCCCTGTTGGCCGCCCACGGAAACGAATTGTTCGCGGCCGCAGCCCGAAACGGTGTTGACTTGGCGTTTGAAGCCAGTGTGGGTGGATGCATGCCGATAATCAAGTCCGTGCGGGAATCCCTGGTGGCCAACCACATCAAATCTATGACCGGGATTCTAAACGGCACCTGCAATTATATCTTGTCCAAAATCGAAGATGAAGGGATTTCATTTCAAGAAGCATTGGCCGAAGCTCAACGCCAGGGGTATGCCGAAACCGATCCAACCCTTGATGTTGAGGGGACCGACACCGCCCATAAGATTGCGATCCTGGCCGCACTGGCCTATGGGATGGAAATCAATTTAAAGGATGTATATACTGAAGGCATTTCAAGGATTACTCCGTTGGATATCGAATTTGCCGGACAATTCGGCTACCGGATCAAATTGTTGGCAATCAGCAAATTCCAGAATCAAAGGGTGGAGGCCCGGGTCCATCCCACCATGATGCCTTTTAAAAATCTTCTAACCTCCATAAACGGGACGGTGAATGCCATCACGGTTTCCGGAGATGCGGTCGACGATATTTTGTTATACGGACGCGGGGCCGGCATGATGCCTACCGCCAGCGCCGTTGTCAGCGATATCGTTGACATCGCCCGTAATATTTTATCCGGCACTGTTCGCCGGATACCGCCCCTTTCCTACCAGCGCGAAAGCATCCGCAAAATACCGGTGCTGCCGATGGATGATCTTGTGACCCATTATTATTTCAGGTTTGCCGCTCTGGATCATCCCGGAGTTCTTTCAACGATTTCCGGTATCCTGGGTAAATACAACATCAGCCTCCAATCGGTTCATCAAAAGGGCCGCAAAACCAATGGCTCAGTTCCGCTCGTGATGCTCACCCATCGCGCCCAAGAGGTCGATGTAAAGCGGGCACTGGCTGAAATCAGTGATTTGAATGTTGTCAGCGATGAACCGGTACTCATTCGAATCGAAGATGATGGGCTGGATTAGTTCAGTTGCTTCGAGTGTTTCAGCTAACAGCGACTCCAGACCTCGCCATTTAGCTTAGAAAAACAGCTGTGACTCCCTAACTGTCGTGGGATTGCATGAAAATTAGACATAGGTCTAATTCAGGCATTAAGGAATTTAGGAATTCTATCTGCAGTATAAAGAAACTTAAAATTATGTACATCATATGTTCGGATTTAGAAGGTATTTTCACTCCTGAAATTTGGATAAATTTCTCCGAAATAACGGGGATCAATGAATTAAAACTCACCACTCGGGACATATCGGACTATAATGTCCTGATGCAGAGGCGTCTGGCTATATTAAATGAAAACAAACTCAAGCTTGATGATATCCAGGCCGTCATAAAAAAAATGGAACCGATTACCGGTGCCCTTGATTTTTTAAACTGGCTAAGATCTTTGGTCGAGGTCGTCATCGTATCCGACACCTTTGTTGAATTTGCCGGACCGCTGATGGAAAAGCTGGGCCGTCCAACGCTGTTCTGCAATACATTGTCCGTCAACGAAGATGGTTCTATCACCGGATACAACCTGCGCCAACAGGATGGCAAGAAAAAAGTGGCGCTGGCTCTAAAATCTCTGAACTACCAAGTGATTGCCATCGGTGATTCCTACAATGATATTACCATGCTCCAAGCCGCCGACCATGCTATATTGTATCGGCCGCCGGACAATGTGAAAGCGGAATACCAGGATTTTCCAAGGGCCTTTACCTATGAGGAGCTAAAAGAGCGACTTTTGGAAATAATGGACCGGAGGGATTAGAAATAAAAACAAGATAAAAACTTAAATCTAAGCAAGATAAAATTTTCACCACCTAAAGCGTATACTATGTTCAGTCATCGCACCACATACCGTGTCATATACGGTGATACCGACAATATGGGCCAGGCCTATTACGGCAACTATTTTCGCTGGTTTGAAATCGGCCGCAGCGAAATGTTCCGATTCCTGGGGCTGTCCTATAAAGAAGTCGAAGACAACGGGATCTTTCTTCCCGTGGCAGAGGCCCATTGCAAATACACCACCCCGGCAAAATACGATGAAGTCCTGGTGATTGAAACGTCTGTCGACCCATCTATCAAAGCCGGCATCAAATTCGATTATAAAATTTATCACGAAGACGGTAAAACATTGTTGGCGCAAGGCTATACGAAGCATCCGTGTGTCAATAAAGACGGCAAGGTGGTGCGGCCGCCGGCGTTTATCAAAAAAGTAATTAATAAGACGAGGGACTAAAGATTGGAGATTTGGGATTGCGGATTTCGGATTTTAATAAGGAAAACTCCTTATTTTAGACCCTGAGCCTTGCGCCTTGAGCCATTTTTTCCAGCAACCAGTTTCCAGTATCCAGTATCGAGAATCCAGTATCGAGCATCCAGTATCGAGTATCCAGTATCCAGTATCGAGCATCGAGTATCCAGCAACCAGAAACCAGGGGCCAGTGACAATGCAAATCGATATTTCAAAATTTGATCAAACTCATCTGCTGGTCATCGGCGATTTGATGATCGATGAATACGTCTGGGGTGAAGTGGAGCGCATTTCGCCGGAAGCACCGGTCCAGGTAGTGGCCGTAAAAAATCAGGAA
>JAFDDW010000676.1 GCA_019310665.1 Deltaproteobacteria bacterium | reverse complement strand
CACTGGTTTTGATGTAGATCTGTGGGCTGGGATCGCCAAGCGTCTAAACGTGAAGTATAAGCTGGTTCCCATGGATTTTAACGGGCTTATCCCCGGGCTGACCACCGGCAACCTAGATGTGGTTCTTGCGGCCATCTTCATTAAATCCTCAAGAGAAAAAGCCATTGATTTTTCACATCCCTACTTCAGAGCCGGTCTAAAGGTCATGGTACGGTCCGGAAATACCGACATTAACGGCCCCAAGGATCTCAAAGGCAAGGTTGTGGCGGTAAAGACCGGAACGGCAACAGTTGATTATGTGAATACCCTGGGCGCGAAAAAGATCGTCAAGTTCCCCAATATCGACCAGGCTTATCTTGATGTGGTCACCGGTGGTGCGGATGCGGCCATGCATGACACGCCCAATGTGCTCTACTTCATCAAAACCGCAGGCCAGGGTAAAGTCAAAGCGGTTGGTGCCGATGTAAAAGCGGCTTTTTACGGGATAGGTTTTCAGCAGGGCAGCCCTTTGCGTGACAAAAGCCCTTTGCGTGACAAAGCCAACATCGCCCTGTTGGAAATGCAGGAAACCGGTGAATACGACAAGATTTACATCAAGTGGTTCGGCACAGCACCGGAATAATGATTCTCCCGCTTTTGACGGGATAGTTTTGCAAAATTAAATAATTCCGTCGTTCTAAGAAGCGCGCAACCATTGTTTGAAATGAGACCCGGATAACCAATCTATCGACCGAAATTCGAGCAGAGTTAAAGCGAGGTAGCACATCCCTGAATTTTGGTCGGTAGATTGAAGCCCGGTTTCCGAAACCATTGCAATTGGCTGAATGTGCAGTAGTGGCATGACAACAAATGACAACCTGAATCGAGCGATAAATTGAAAACTAGAGCGGTGTCGGTCGAGTTGAAAATAGCTCAATTTGGGTAAAATACGAAGGGGACATCATGGGCTTTGAATTTAAATACATAGTGGAAGCGATCCCTTCCTTGCTCGCGGGTGCCAAGTTAACCTGGTATATAACCATAATCGGTATCATCGGCGGTCTGGCCCTGGGAACTGTGGCGGGGCTTTTCCGACTTGCAGGAACTCATGCGGTCGGCGGCGAAAGCTACGGGATTTTTCGGGTGGTAAGCAGCGTCGGTCAAAAGCTTGCCATTGGCTACATCGAACTGATCCGGGGAACACCCATCATCGTTCAGGCCATGTTTATCTACTTTGCCCTGCCGATGCTGATTGAAGTGACCACCGGTATAAAGGGGGTTCGCTTTGATGCCCTGACCGCCGCCATTATTACGATCATCTTAAACGCCGGTGCCTATATGGCTGAGATTGTACGTGGCGCGGTGCAATCCGTAAACAAGGGGCTGATTGAAGCCGGTATGGCCATGGGAATAAGTCGGCTGCAATTGATTACGAACATCATTGGCCCAATTGCCTTTAAACGGGCCATTCCACCTCTGGGCAATCAGTTTATCATCAGCCTGAAAGACACATCGCTGTTTATTGTTATTGGTGTTGGGGAGTTGACGCGTCAAGGCCAAGAGATCATGGCAAGTAATTTCAGGGCTTTGGAGATCTGGTCTGCGGTTGCCATATGTTACCTGATCATGACATCGGTTTTGGCCCTGTCGCTGAAATTCATCGAAAAAAGGATAAAGATAGCATGAACCCTGTCATTGAATTTAAAAACGTCAACAAAAGTTTCGGCAAAGTGGAAGTTTTGCATGACATCAATCTGACGATAGAGAAAAAAGAAGTGGTCATCATTGTCGGACCTTCAGGCTCAGGCAAGTCAACCCTACTGCGCTGTATCAACGGGCTGGATAACATCACGTCAGGAGAATTAATCGTCAATGACATTTGTCTGCCCCAGCAAAAGCGACAGATCCGCGAGATTCGTAAGGAAGTTGGAATGGTATTTCAGCTTTTCTACCTTTTCCCGCACATGACCGCCCTGGATAACGTCGCTTTCGGTCCGAAAAAAGTTCGGGGGGCTTCCCGGAGCGAGGCCAATACCATTGCCAAAGATCTTTTGGAAAAAGTCGGACTTGAGGACCGAGGCAATCACTATCCTTCCGAGCTTTCCGGAGGTCAGCAACAAAGAGTTGCGATTGCCAGAGCACTGTCTGTGAAACCTAAAGTTATGCTTTTTGACGAACCCACATCGGCCCTTGATCCGGAATTGCGCGAAGAGGTCCTCAACGTGATGATAGCCGTAGCCCAGGAAGGCATTACCATGGTGGTGGTTACGCACGAAATGAGTTTTGCCAGCAAGGCCGGGTCCAGGCTTTTGTTTATGGACGACGGTCGAATTGCGGAAGACGGTAATCCGGAGACGCTCCTGAAATCTCCGACTACAGAAAGACTGAAGGAATTTCTACAACATGTCGGGTATTAATCCTTAATACCCGCCTCTTAATAATCGGTTCATAACAACCTCACTCGGGAGAATTAGGAGAGGGTCATTATTCGTATACACTGATTTTATACTTGTGAAGTTTCACCTATACACAGGGCAATATCCCCTCATCATCTCTGGATAGACATTTGATATAGACAAAACCTCGCTCCGGTATGCCAAAAAGGGGGGGCACTATTGGTGCCCGCTTTTTCCGAAATAACGGAGCAAACGCAAGATAAACAATAAATAATGAGAGTTGGTAATCATGCAGATGAATCAAATTTCGAAAACAACCGATAGGCAGTCTCTATTTGCTGCCATTGACTGGTCACAACTGGACTACCTCAAAGAGCTCAAGAACAACATCACCACGGTTGTTAAGCTCTGAAGAAGAAGCTGATCTTCGCAAAGTGATTGACATTCATCCAATGAATATTCCACGTTACTACCTCAGCTTGATCGATATTGAAAATCCTGAAGATCCCGTGCGTAAGCTCTGCATCCCGGATGCACAGGAACTTGTGGTTGCCGGGGCCATGGGCAAAACTACCAAGGACCCTTACGGGGATGATAAGCATGACAAAGGCAATGGTGTTTTGCATAAATATGATTATACAGCGCTTGTGGTGGCATCCGAATACTGTGCCATGTACTGCCGGCATTGCTTCCGTAAACGCATGGTGGGCCTGCC
>JAFDDW010000675.1 GCA_019310665.1 Deltaproteobacteria bacterium | reverse complement strand
TAGCCATTATGACTAACATATTACAACCGCATTGAGTCATCAATCCAAAAATTTGGTTTAAATGACCAAGATATTCCGGGTCCGAATAACGTGTTGTTTCTACGCAGTGATTTTCAAGCCGTTCCCGAACCCGCAACCCTACTGCTTTTAGCATCCGGAATAGCGGTTCTTGCAGGCGGCAGAAGGAGATTTAAAAAAAAATGAACCCGATTCAGCACCAGGAGAAAATAAACTGATCTTTCCCGCAGTCAGATGAAGCATCTTCATGGCTACGCATGCAGCCGAAGATATTCTTCTATAAAAACCCATTTCCCCCAGCACTGAAAACCCACCTGGCTTGCCCCTAAATATGGTCTTGTCTG
The DNA here is from genome assembly GCA_019310665.1 of Deltaproteobacteria bacterium. Classification (GTDB taxonomy): domain Bacteria; phylum Desulfobacterota; class Desulfobacteria; order Desulfobacterales; family JAFDCJ01; genus JAFDCJ01. Next base: position 2,662 of record JAFDDW010000675.1, on the reverse strand, counting down.
AGCTGTGACCATTTCTGCACCCTAAGCAATCCCGTTTGATCTATTCCCGGAGTCTAAACTACAATCCTTTGCCCGGAAGCCTGACAAGGGCATGGGCTTTCAACTTTCAAATAAAACATAGGATCTTCATTCTTGACAGATAGGCAGCAGGGTGGAAAGGGGGAACCTTTGGTTGTTGGAGGTAAAGGAGCTGAAAGCTGAAAGGATAGAAACTGAGAAGATAAGAAGATTAGAAGGTGAGAAGATGGGGAATATAGAAGAGCTAAGATTGTATGATTGTTCCGGCTATCGATTTTCGATTTATTATACTCCGGAGTGTATCGGGCCCCTGCCATTGGATGATATGAACCCTGGGAACATCCTGATCCAGGGCCTCGGATAATACTTCGATACCATCCATTTCGGGCAGGTTGATATCAAGCACGATTAAATCGTAGAGATCACTTTAGGATGGGCTGCGCGGAACAGGGCTATTGCATCTTGCCATTATCAACAACAGCGTCACAATCGCCGAAATTTTCCATTATCAGCGTCAATTTTGTTCGGCTGACCATCTCATCATCAAGGATTAGAATTTTCATTTCGTCCTCAATTTTTACGAATGCATCAATTTTGGTCCGAGAAATGTCTCCAAATGATAAAATTCATTCTCAAGTTTTTCTGCCAGTAGAACGGTCTGGTCTGTTTGCTGCTCTGTCGCCGCTTTTTCCAGATCGGAGGCCAAGTCTGCCAGCTGATAGGCCGTAAGATTTGCAGCTCCGCCTTTGATGGCATGGGCTTCCGACACAATTACCCCGTAATCGCTGCAATTGACGGCTTGACGAATGTTTTCGACTTGAGTTGCGGCTATATTCAAAAAGTCTTGCAAGATTCCGAATAAAATTTCCTTTTGTCCCATGAATTCTTCAATGGCTTTATCCATGTCCAGGGGGGATGGGTTTTCTTTCGTTCTTTCAACAGATGGGTAAACCACGTCTTTTAGGGTTTTGTCTGTTGAGGAGCTATCTTCGGCGTCGATCCATTTTCGCACGACCAAAAGCACATGCTCCCATTTTGCCGGCTTACGGATGCATTCGTTTATTCCCGGGTAATCTTCCGCATCCAAGTTTGCTTCGCAAGTATCACCGGTCATGGCGATGATGGGAACCTTCTTGAATTCGGCCTGAGCTTGTCGCAGGCCGCCTTCCCAATTCCGAATTTTTTTCGTTGCTTCGTACCCATCCATGACCGGCATCTGGATATCCATCAGGATCAGATCATAGTGGTTTTGTTGGAAAGCCTCTACCGCCTGCTGCCCGTTTTCGGCAATATCCACACGGTAACCGGCATTTTGTAGAAACAGCTGCCCGATTTTCTGGTTGACCTCGTAGTCCTCAACCAGAAGAATACACTGACATTTCCGAGTGCTTTGATCGGTTTTATTATTTTCCATCGGCGAATTTATCCGTTACTTTTAGTGAAATTATTTAGGTTCTCCATTTTGTTTACGCTCATCTAAGGTGAAAATAATTTGCGGTTGTAAGTATTATCGGCACTTCCGTTAAAAAGTTGAATGGATAGGATGTCCCTTGGGTGTAAACCACCGCCGTTGGTAAACGGCAGTCATCCGCTCTTTATCAAAGGAGGCGGTTAATAGTACCTGGAGTGCTGGAGTATTGGAGTGATGAATGGTTGATATAGTGGTATGTCATTTTGCTCTGGTTGAGAGAGGGTGGTTTGCTGAGAATTGTCAGGGGATAATCGTTGTTCCGGATTCGGATTTACCTTGGATGATATTCCGGAGCGTGTGCGACCCCTGCCATTGGATGATATGAACCCTGGGAACATCCTGATTCAGGGCCTCGAAGGCAGATTCCATTTTGGCCACCATACCGCCTTTGATGATACCGTCTGCTATCAGGGTTTGTGCTTCTTTAACCGTCAGGTGATAAAAACCAGGTCAGTGCAGCCTGCCGCCGCCGCCAATGCCGCTGCCGCGCTGTCGGCATTTACATTGAAAGACTCGCCTTTTTCATTGGCTGATAGGGGAGAAATCACCGGTACCCGGCCCGACTGGATCGCCTCGATAACCACTGCGGGATTTACCTGTTTGATTTTGCCGACAAAACCCAGGTCCCGGCCGTCCCGGGCGAGCGGTTCGACGATAAACAGCCCCCCGGTTTTACCGGACATCCGCATGCCGGGGACTCCGTTGGCCTCAAGCCAGGAAGATATGCGCTGATTGACGGTGCCGGACAGAACCTCTTCCACAATTTTGATATCTTCGGCCCGGGTGACCCGGATACCGTCAATGAATTCGGTTTGGCGGCCGGCATCTTTCAGGGCCTGGGAAATTTCGGCCCCGCCGCCGTGGACGATGATAACTTCGACCTTCTTGCTGGATTTTATCGCCTCAGCCAGTTCCCTGAATCCCCCTTCGTCTTCGAAGGCCCGCCCGCCGATTTTGATCAATATTCTTGTATGCATAGGTACAATCCTGGGTTTTCCCTTGGTTGCATCGGACTCAAAAATTGTTTCAAAACCTCAGTTTAATCTAACCCTAAAACTAGTTTCGCCTGTTGGCTCCCGCCTATCAGAATTTAGCCGGTTTAAAAGAAAATCTTACAATGTACACGGGCAAACGGGCTCAACGGGCGAACCTTTATTATGTGAGTATTTCAAT
>JAFDDW010000674.1 GCA_019310665.1 Deltaproteobacteria bacterium | reverse complement strand
AAAAAGGGCTTGAGCTGGACCCCAAAATTGATAACCCACCCGGTTTCATGAAACGTCTTTTCAGCAACGAACCCAATACCGACAAAGGTATCCGCAAGCACCTGGAGTTTTTAAAGCAAAAGGAGAAAGATTCATGAATTGAAGATTGAAGATTGCAAATTGAATATTTGTGGTTGTCGCTTCGCTCTGTCCTTTTTAAAATGGAAAGAATTCCTTAAATATTCAATTTTCAATAGTCAATTCCGGCTCGCCCGGGTTGGGTGTCAGGTTTCAGCAAGCCTTAATTGAGGAATTGCGAATTTAGGAATTCAGGGATTTTTTGTATTCTGTCGATTAAAATCAACGACACAAGAATTCCTCAATTCCTTAATCTCTAAATTATTGAATTCCTGACACCTGAAACCTGAAACCTTACGCCCAGCAAAAGGAGGAAAGACATGACCACCCCTTATGAAGCCGCATATCAGCAGTCCATTCAAGACCCGGATAGCTTCTGGGGCGCCGCGGCCGAAGACTGCCACTGGTATAAAAAGTGGGACCAGGTTCTGGATGATTCCGGCAAGCCCTTTTACCGCTGGTTTAGCGGTGGCGAATTGAACACCTGCTACAATGCCGTGGATTACCACATCGACAACGGCCGGGGGGAGCAGGATGCCATCATTTACGACAGCCCGGTGACCGACACCATTAAAAAATATACCTATATTCAACTGCGCGACGAGGTTGCCGGTTTTGCCGGAGCCCTGGCGGCCCAGGGGGTGATCAAAGGCGATCGGGTCCTGATTTACATGCCCATGATTCCGGAAGCCGTTATCGCCATGCTGGCCTGTGCGCGTCTTGGCGCCGTGCATTCGGTGGTGTTCGGGGGATTTGCCGCCAATGAGCTGGCCGTGCGTATCAATGATGCCAAACCCAAGGTCATCGTGTCGGCCTCCTGCGGCATCGAAGTGGCACGGGTGATTGCCTATAAGCCTTTGCTGGACAAGGCCATAGAAATGGCGGATTTCAAGCCGGAGCGCTGCATTATCAAACAGCGACCGATGGAAGCGGCCGCCATGGCCGACGGCCGCGATCTGGACTGGGATGCGGTCATGGCCGCTGCCCAACCCCATGATTGCGTGCCGGTGGCTGCCACCGATCCCTTGTATATTCTGTATACTTCCGGAACGACCGGGGTACCTAAAGGGGTTGTGCGCGACAATGGCGGCCATCTGGTGGCCCTTAAATGGTCCATGGGCAACATCTACAATATCGACGCCGGCGACGTCTACTGGGCGGCATCGGATGTCGGCTGGGTGGTCGGACATTCCTATATCGTATACGCTCCCCTGTTCAAGGGCTGCACCACCATTCTTTTTGAAGGCAAACCGGTGGGCACACCCGATGCCGGCGCCTTCTGGCGAGTTATATCGGAGCACAAGGTCAAGGTGATGTTTACCGCTCCGACGGCCTTCAGGGCCATCAAAAGGGAAGACCCCCGGGCGGAATTGATGAAAAATTATGACCTCTCTAATTTTAAGGCCCTGTTTCTGGCCGGGGAACGAACGGACCCCGACACCCTCAAATGGGCCGAAAACAGTCTGAAGGTCCCGGTGATTGACCATTGGTGGCAAACCGAGACGGGTTGGGCCATTGCTGCCAACTGCCTCGGTATACATCACTACCCCGTCAAAGAGGGATCACCCACCAAAGCGGCACCGGGATGGAGTCTCCAGGTAGTGGATGAAAATACCAACCCGGTCAAGCCGGGAGATATCGGGGCCCTGGTGGTCAAACTGCCCCTGCCCCCGGGATCGCTGCCAACGTTGTGGAACAATGATCAGGGCTTTCTCGATGCCTATATGGAAGAATTTCCCGGCTACTATAAAACAGCCGATGCCGGTTTTATTGATGAAGACGGCTATGTGTTTGTCATGAGCCGCACGGATGATATTATCAATGTTGCCGGTCATCGTCTTTCCACCGGCGTGGCGGATCATCCGGATGTGGCCGAATGCGCCGTGCTCGGTGTTGACGACCAGTTGAAAGGCCAGGTCCCCATCGGATTTTTGGTCCTCAATGCCGGGGTTGAACGTGAGCCGGCCGACATAATAAAGGAAGTTATCCAGATGGTCAGGGACCGCATCGGACCGGTGGCCTCGTTTAGGACCGCAACTGTCGTCAAACGGCTTCCCAAAACCCGTTCCGGTAAGATTCTCCGGGGAACCATTCAGAAAATTGCCGATAATAAACCGTATAAAGCGCCGGCCACCATTGAAGATCCGCTTGTTCTGGACGAGATGCAAGAGGCCTTGAACAAAATCGGGTACGCCAAGGCAAAAACATAGGCCGACCCTACGTTGAAACGATCTCATACGAGGATAAAAAAGTGAATATCGAATGTCGAATAATGAATGTCGAATGTCGAAATAAGGTATTCTGTCCATTTTATTAAAAGGACTGAGCATAGCGAAACCACACTTCGACATTCTGCGGTTCGATATTCGATATTCTGCGGTTCGCTGTTCAATCAAGTTAGGCCATTGAAACGGTAATTTTGATCCGAATTGAGTCATTGACCTACGGAGTCTTATAAGGTTTCAGGTGTCAGGATCCGATATTTTGGGAGGATGTTGCTATAGCGAAAATTAATACAGATTGGAGAAATTATTAGAGCGCAAAGTTGCAGAGTGCAAGCTGTGTCAGATGCAGGGCTTTACAAACCTGACACCTGAAACCCCGTTTTAACTCGATGTGAATCAATGCACGGAAAAATTTTCACCACCTCAGAATGAAAGAAATTCTACATGCCCAAAGAAATCCTGATAGTGGATGATGAACCGAGCATTGTCATCCCCATCCAGTTTCTGATGGAACAGCAGGGCTATAGTGTCCTGGTGGCCGAAAATGGTGAAGATGCGCTGGATGCGATTTATAAATACAAACCGGACCTGATTCTGCTCGACATCATGCTTCCCAGAATTGACGGTTATGAGGTTTGCGAAATCGTGCGCCTGAACCCCGAATACCGGGATGTCAAAATAATTTTTTTGACTGCCAAGGGGCGTGAAGTAGAAATCGCCAAAGGGTTGGCCCTGGGGGCAAATGCCTATTTTACCAAACCCTTCTCGAATACTGAGCTGGTCGCTAAAGTCAAAGAACTTTTAAATAATACCAATGAAGATACCGGGGAGTAAATTCTGGGGGGTTATCGCTCTTGCCTTCGCATCCCTGATCATTGTCGCTGCAGGTTCTGCCGTCTGGTTTCACTATCAGTTGACATCCGCAGAACTGGATTTTTTGACCCACCTTGTGCGGCAAAATATCGGACCTATCCTTATCATCATTTTTCTTTTTGTGGTCGCCTGCCTCTGGTCCCTGGAGTCCGTATTTCGCAATTATATCCGGCCGGTCTCCAAAATCGCAGAAAGTATTGACCTGATCAATTCCTCAAATCCGTCTTACCGGCTTCCCGGCACAGGCGGAGCGGACCTTCGCCGACTTTGCCATCGCATCAACGAGGCGGCGCAGCGCTATGAATCACTCTCAAAGCATGTGGAGGAGAGAGTTCAGCGAGCCAGAGCAAACTCGGAACAGGAAAAAAATACCCTGGCGGCGATTGTGGCCGAACTGCCGGAAGGCGTGCTGATCTGCAATCCTGAAGGCCGGATTCTGCTGTATAACAACCGCGCCAAATTCCTCTTGGCCGGCGACCTGCCGCCCAATGATCAGGACGCTGATTCCGACCCCCGAGGATCCGGGCGCTATATCGGCCTGGGTCGTTCCGTCTTCGGGATTATCGACGAAAATCTCCTCGGGCATGTTCTGGAACAAATCTCCGAAAAATTACGGAAAAATGATCCCGAGGTTGCTTCTTATTTTGTGGTGCCGGGGGCCGATGACCGGCTGTTGCGGGTGGAGGCGGTCCCTGTTTTAGACCCCGGACGGCAATTTACCGGCCTGATCCTGATTTTTTATGATATCACCCGGCAGTTGGAAACCGATAGTGATATAAACCTGGCCCTGCAGGCGGTCACGAGAGGATTCCGGGCTTCACTGGGCGGTATTCGATCCGCCATTGAAACAATTATCGACTATCCGGACATGGAGGCCCAACAGCTCGAAAAACTCAAAGCCATCATCCATAGAGAATCCCTTCGCATGGGGGAGCTTCTGGAGAGCAACTTGAGCTTTGACGGCCAGGTTGGAATCAGCCAGTGGCCCCTGACAACCATGTCAGCCCATAATCTGACAGAACTGATCCAGACCAGGACTCTCGAAAAACTCAAGGTTCAGATTCAGCTGCAAAGCTCAGATAAAACCCTGTGGGTCAAGGTTGACAGCTATTCTTTCCTGCTGGTGCTTCTGTTTGCTGTCGACAAATTAAAAACCCTGACCGGCAACCAGGAATTTACCTGC
>JAFDDW010000036.1 GCA_019310665.1 Deltaproteobacteria bacterium | reverse complement strand
TGATGGCCGAAAGGTGATGCGAACCCGCCCGCCATACGTACAGATCCGCAACGCGGTTACCTGGATCAGATTCGACGATTGACCCGACTGTTGATTTCAGCCGCAACGGGTGGGAACAAAGAAAGAAATTATAATTCTATCAAAGTGATTGTTTAGTTTCTTGAAGATAAAGCCAGGACAAAAACAATGGCGGGTATAAGATATCTTGTGGGCATCATATTACATTGTCACAATTATTTCGACACGCCGATTTTTGCGGCGTCCCTCGGCTGTATCGTTGGGAGTCAGCGGGCGATATTCGCCAAAGCCCATGGTTGATAATCTTTTTGGATCAATGGTGTTTTTGCTGAGTAAAAATTCAGCAACCGCTCCGGCACGGGCCATGGATAATCCCAGGTTGGAGCCGAACGGACCGCCGCTCAGGGGGACATTGTCCGTATGGCCGGCAATGATGATCTCGGCCCTGGTTCTACCCAAAGCTTCTCCAATTTTGAGCAGCAGGGGTATAAATTCCGATCGCAGATCGGCTCTGCCGGTGTCAAAGGTGGCTTCGCCCATCATGCGGATGGTGAGCTGATTTTCGGCAGACTCTACTTCTACTAATCCTTTAAACTCCTCGTATTCACTTACCAGCTCATTAATGATCGGTTTAATAACATCTTCGATTTTAGTTAAAAGAACTGCCTGATCGAATTCTTTGGCAATCATTTTTGAGCCTTTGGGGGATTGGAAGACCGGTCTTTTACGTTGAATTCCGAAGGCATTCTTCATTGAGCCCGAAACCATTTTGTATTTTTGGCGGTCCATTTCGGAAAAAGACAGCAAGAGAACAAAAAAGCACATCAGCAGAGTCATTAAATCCCCGAAGGTTACCGCCCACATGGGGGCACCCTCTTCCATTTCCTCTTTGGGAGGTTGGAGTTCTTCACTCACGATGCGCTAACTCCGCTTGTTGCTTTTTTGGACACGACTTTCAAACGATCTTTGGGCGAGAGATGGATTTTCAGCGTTTCCTGGAACACCATGCCGGATAGACCGCGGGCTATACCTAGGGTGGCATCGAGAATCAGGTTTTTTGTGATCTGTTCCTGCTGGCTTCTTAAGGCGAGTTTGTCTGCCAGGGGCAGGCAAACCAGGTTGGCAATCAGCGCCCCATAAAGTGTGGTCAAAAGGGCTACCGCCATGGCCGGACCGATGTCCTGGGGATGGGCCATATTGGCCAGCATTTGAACCAGCCCGATGAGGGTGCCGATCATCCCGAAAGCAGGTGCAGATCCGCCCATGCCTTTGAACACTTTTTGTCCGGTGGTGTGGCGCTGAACCGTCAGGTTGATGTCTTTTGTCAGCAGTTCCTTAATCTGGCTTTCATCGAAACCATCGGCCAGAAACTGAAAGGCTTTGGCGGCAAACGGGTCATCCGGCGCTTCGTCTTCCAGTGCCATCAGCCCTCTTTCTTTGGCGACTTTCGCGACGGAAACCATTTTTTCCATGATCTCTTCGGGCGGATAAATCTTAACCATAAAGGCCTTCATGGCCACGCTGACCGAATTGATGACATCGGCCATGGTGAATTTGATAAAGCTGGTGGCAATAGTTCCCCCGACGACGATGAGCAATCCCGGAATATTGAGAAAAATTGACACATCTCCGCCGGTAGCGATGGCAAGAATTACCAGGATCGTCCCGCCCACCAGACCTATAATAGTTGCAATATCCATCCTAACAGTTCCTGAGCATTAAAGATGCCAACTCCGATATATGAATAAAAATGGTTATAACTAACTAAAATTATATGAAGGTAATTGGGCCAAAAGTTTCAAAAAGCTAGGTTTTAGAAGATTGATTACAATTTTTATCGGCCAATCGTGTTTAAACTTGAGTGAAAATCATTATCAGGTACGATATTTTGGGGAGATTTTTGAAAGTTGATGTGGTTTAATCATCGATTTGACACAACTGCTGATTGACTTATATATACTTTTGATTCTATTATATATATGAGAACAAAGCGCTAAAACTTCGAGACCTTAACGCCAGCAGCAGACCGGGAGCTAATTATGATTCGAATCTGGTATACTGTTTTATGTTTGCTTTTCCTGTGCCAGGTTGTTATGGCCGACGATAAACGTGATGCCGAAGAAACAGTAAAAGGAAAGCTTGATGCCGTATTTGCGGTATTGGAAAAAAAGGATCTCGATCAGGAGGCCAAGAAAAAGGAGATCGATGAAATCGTCTCGCCGATGTTCGACTTTGCGCTGATGGCCAAACTGACTTTAGGGAAAAAGCATTGGCCCAACCTGTCCCGGGAGAAAAAAGAGAAATTTGCCCAACTCTTTCTCAACCTTTTAAAAACGTCTTATCTGGATAAACTGACCCTTTATACCGATGAGAAGCTCATTTTTGAGCCGCCCGCTCAGGTTAAGAAAAAAGTTCACATCCCAACTCAATTGATCTCAAAAGACCGCAGAACCTCCATACTATACAAACTTTACAAACCAGGCAATGACTGGAAGGTCTATGATTTAGAAATCCAGGGTGTCAGCATTATTCGTAGTTATAGATCTCAATTTGGCGAGATCCTGCAGAACGGGACGATTGACGACCTGCTGGCGAAGATGGAAAAGCCTGCTGATAAACAGAACTGATTTGCAACCCTCAATTCGTGTGCCCAAGCCAACCCTATGACCAAAAGACATACTCTGCTCACAAGTTTTTATGACAAACTCATCCTCAGGTATCCGCGACTCGTCATCCTCTGTATTTTAGTGGCCATCTCTTTTCTTGGTTATAAAGCCAGAGATTTCAAACTGGACGCTTCCGCCGAAACCCTGCTTATTGAGACCGATGAAGACTTGCGATACTCACGGATTATCAAATCCCGCTATGGCGGCTATGATTATCTGGTGATGACCTATGCCCCCAAACACGATTTGTTTTCGGATAGGGCATTGGCTGATCTGACCCGTTTGAGGAATGAATTAGACCAGTTAAAATCCGTGGCATCCGTCGTCTCCATTCTGGACATTCCGCTGCTGGAGAGTCCGCCTGTGCCGGTGAAAAAGTTGGCCACCCACATTCAGACCCTGGAATCGCCAACAGTCGATCGCAAATTGGTCAGAGTCGAGCTCAAAAACAGCCCGCTTTATCAGAACCTGTTGATCAGTCCCGATCTCAAAACCACCGCCCTCCAGATTAATTTCTGGACCGACAGAATATATAATAACTTAATTACCCGCCGCGACCGCATTCTGGCCCAACAGATCGCCGGGCCTCTGACACCCGCAGAGATTGCCGAATTCAAACAAATTTATGCAGAATTGCATGAGAGCCGGGATGAACGAAAAAGGACCCGGCATCAGGATATTGCCAAAATCCGTGCGATTATGGATGGCCACCGTCAGGAGGCCCAGCTCTTTTTGGGCGGCATCAGCATGATCGCCGACGATCTGATCAGCTTCATCAAAAACGATCTGAAAGTATTCGGACTGGGGGTCCTTCTTTTTCTGATTGTTGCGTTAGGCTTTATATTTAAAAATAAGCGCTGGGTGATATTGCCGATTCTCTGCTGCGCCTTTTCCGCTCTCTCCATGATGGGGCTGCTGGGAATGTTTGGCTGGCAGGTCACGGTCATATCGTCCAACTTCATTTCTCTGCAGCTGATTATCACCATGGCAATTACGATTCATTTGATTGTTCGTTACCGGGGCCTGGCCTTAAATCAACCGGATGCCGAACATCGTGAACTTATTTCAGATACCATCCGGTTAATGGTCACGCCCTGTCTGTTTGCCGCCCTGACGACCATGGCCGGTTTCGGTTCGCTGCTGCTATGCAATATTCTGCCCGTCAGGGCCTTCGGCTGGATGATGATTTCCGGTATCGTCGTCTCGCTCGTGGTGACCTTTCTGCTATTTCCGGCCGGGTTGATGCTGGTGACAAAAAAGATACCGAAGACCCGAAGAAAATCGAAGTACTCCCTGACATCGTTTTTGGCCGGATTTACCGAAAATCACGGCATTATGATACTGGTTCTCAGCGGCGCCATCTTTATCATCAGTGCCGTTGGCATTTCCAGACTGGTAGTTGAAAACAGCTTTATTGACTATTTCAAGGAAACCACCGAGATCTATCAGGGTATGAAAATCATCGATCAGAATCTGGGCGGCACCACCCCGCTGGATGTGATTGTCGAAATTGATGCCCCCGAAGTAGCGGCGCCAACTGGAGAACCCGGTGCTGATGCAAAAGGTGATGACGAGTTTGACGAATTTGATGAGTTTGACGAGTTTGATAAAAAAGAAAAGGGCGAGAAATACTGGTTTACTTCCGACAAAATGGCACTTGTCACTAAAATCCACAATTATCTGGAAAGCCTGCCGGAAATCGGAAAGGTCCTGTCGCTCGGAACCATGTTGAAGATTTCTGAAAAGTTAAACCACGGCAAACCGCTGGATAACTTTCAACTTGCTTTGCTTTACGGTGAATTGCCCGAGCGGTTTAAAGAGATGGTGTTAAATCCTTATGTGTCGGTAGAACATAATCAGCTTCGATTCAGCATTCGGGTCAAGGACTCGGAAAAATCATTACAGCGGGATGCCTTGCTGAAAAAAATCCGTCATGATCTGATCAGCAAACTGGGCTTAAAAGAAGAAAATGTGCATTTAGCCGGCCTGCTGGTGCTCTATAACAATATGCTGCAGAGCCTGTTTGAGACCCAGATCCTGACGCTGGGAGTCGCTGTGCTGGCCCTGATGGGCATGTTTTTGATCCTTTTTAAATCTCTGAAAATTGCCGTGATTGCCATTGCACCCAATTTGCTGGCTATTGGCGCCGTTCTGGGGTTCATGGGATGGGTCAATATTCCCTTGGATATGATGACCATCACCATCGCGGCCATCAGTATCGGAATTGCCGTCGACAACACCATCCACTACATCTACCGATTTCAAAATGAGTTTAAAGTCAATCGGGATTATACAAAGACCATGATTCACTGTCACGGCAGCATCGGCTATGCCATGTATTATACGTCGGTGACGATCATCATCGGTTTTTCCATTCTGGCTTTTTCCAGTTTTCTTCCCACTATTTATTTCGGTTTGCTGACCGGATTGGCCATGCTGATTGCCTTACTGGCCGCCCTGACCCTGTTGCCGCAGCTGCTGATAGTTTTTAAACCGTTTGGACCTGAAAGTAGCTAGTGTAGTATCATATATGATATTCGCGGGACACAACTTTGATTGGTGTCACTGGATTCTCCCGAGTCATACCAATAGCCAATAACGAATAAATCTCAACTAAGATTCTATTTTACCAACGGCAGGCCCTCTGAGTTCCAGCCGTTGATGCCCGATGACAGGTGGAATATTTTTTGAAACTGCAGTTTTTTAAACAGCTCCATCGAGCGTGTTGATCGGTTTCCGCTGCGGCAATGGATTAAATATGTTTTTCCTTTATCCAGGCGGTTTACTTCCTCCGCAAATGCTTTCGAATAGAAATCGATCATGATCGAATTTTCTATATGTCCGTTTTGATACTCTCCCGGCGTTCTGATATCAAGAATGACAAAATCGGAATTTCCCTCGTTCTTTTCAATTAAAACGGAAGCTTCTTTTGGGGAAACCGCTGTAAATTGCTGGTCGGATTGTGCACTGGGGGACAATAAAATAAAGGCCAAAAAAGTTACCGCTAAAATTATCCCGAATGCTGTCAGCTTCTTTTGCATAGCAATTGTCTCCTTTTCAAACCATCTGCCAGTACCTTAATCACTATGCCAAGACCGGGCAAGGCTGAGGCCATCTTTATTCAAACATTGAAAACCTGGTCCTTTGGGCAAGGATTCGTTAGCTTTTTTTGTAACCTCTTTACAGGATTTGTCGGTCTTAATTTCCTCCAGTCTTCCTTTACAGGATTTTGCCCCTTGGCCGTCATTCTTAAAAAGGTGGGCGTGAGAACGGGGCATGCCTTTAGTTAACAGATAGTTGGTTTTGTCTATTACCTCCACCAACTCTCTTTAATGGGGTGGCATTGACTGCCACCCCATTTTTATTTACAAATTCTTGTCTCCATTATATGAATCATCCATTGTCTTTTGTATAGGAGATCAGATTAATGCACTATTTACCGAACGATGATCCTGAAGTTGCCAAGATTATTCAGCAGGAAGAAGCGAGAATTGAAAATACCCTGGACCTGATAGCCGCTGAAAATCATGCCCCCCGATCCGTTTTCGAGGCTCAGGGGTCCATCTTCAGCACCAAGGCCGCGGAAGGCTATCCGGGCCGTCGCTTTCATGCCGGTTGTGTACATGTGGATGAACTTGAAAGCCTGGCAATCTCCAGAGCGGAGCGGTTGTTCCATGCCGATCATGCCAATCTTCAACCCCACAGCGGGGTTTCGGCCAACCTGGCGATTTATTTCTCGGTTCTCGATGTCGGTGATAGAATCCTTTCTATGAAGTTATCCCATGGCGGCCATCTCTCTCACGGCGACCCGTCTTCTATCACCAGCAAATGCTTTCACTTTCGGCATTACGGACTAGATGCCCGGACCGAGCGAATCGACTACGATGAAGTACGGGAAGCGGCAGAGACCTTCAGGCCGCGCATGATTATTGCCGGTGCCAGTTCCTACCCCCGGCTGATTGATTACGAAAAAATGTCTGACATTGCCAAAAGTGTTTCAGCCTATCTACTGGTCGACATGGCACACATTGCCGGTCTGGTTGCCGCCGGGGTCATTCCCAGTCCGGTTCCCCATGCGGATTTTGTGACCTTTACCACCTACAAAACCTTAAAAGGGGGCAGGGGCGGTGTGATTTTATGCAAAAAAGAGTATGAAAGAAAAATCAGCAAAACCATCTTTCCGGGTGCCCAGGGAACGCCCTCTCTTAACCTGCTGGCGGCCAAGGCCGTGTGCTTCAAGCTGGCCATGGAACCGGGTTTCAAAGAGGAGCAAATAAAGACATTGGAAAATGCCGCTGCCTTTGCCGCCGGGTTTGAAAGGAAAGGCTATCGCATCGTGTCCGGCGGGACCGACAATCACCTGGTCCTGGTTGATTTGAGATCAAAGGGTTTAACCGGTGATGCCGCGGAAAAAACACTGGAGTCGGTGGGAATCGTCGTCAATCGCAATGTCATTCCGGGCGATCCCGAGAAGCCCGATGTCACCAGCGGTATCAGAATCGGCAGCCCGGGCGTTACGACCCGGGGTATGGGAGAAGTCGAAGTTGCTCAGATTGTGGAATTGATGGATACCACCATGGCAGATCGAAAGGATAGTCATATTCTGGAGCAGGTGTCGCAAGGGGTTGCCGATTTGTGTCGAAAGTTTCCGGTTTATAAAAAAACATAGGTTGAACCGCTCAGTTTAGGTAAAAGGTAATCGTTCAAAAAAAGCTTGCTTTTCGGAAAATGAAACCGTAATATTACGTGTAAATATAAAATACAATTTTTAATATACATGTATAATCGAATCCAAAATTTAAACCTAAGTTCGCAAGAAACTTGTTTTCTCTGGGGACCCCGCCAGACGGGAAAAAGCACTCTTTTACGCGCCCTTTTTCCGCATTCAATTCGTTTTGATCTTTTGCTGTCCACGGAATATCAGCGGCTTTTACGCAGGCCAAGCATAATTCGTGAACAATGCCTGGCGGCAGGACTTGATGCCACCTCCCAAAAAGATCCGATCATTATAGATGAAATCCAAAAAATCCCAATTCTTCTAGATGAAGTTCATTGGTTGATGGAAAATAAGGGGTTACGGTTTATTTTATGCGGATCGAGTGCGCGCAAATTAAGGCATGGTCATGCTAATTTGCTTGGCGGGCGTGCTATCCGCTATGAACTGTATCCGTTGATTTGTTCGGAAATCCCCGATTTTTCATTGATAAAAGCGCTGAATTCAGGATTGATACCTCGGCATTATGATGCCGCGAAACCTGCGAGACTGATCCAATCATACGTTGGGGATTACCTTAAGGAAGAGATTGTTGCAGAAGCTTTGACAAGGAATATTCCCGCCTTCAGCCGATTCCTTGAAATAGCAGCTCTGTCGAATGGTGAGATCCTAAATTTCACCAACATTGCCCGTGAATGCGGGGTTTCCAGTCCGACGGTAAAGGAATACTTCCAGATTCTGGAAGACACACTGATTGGACGGCAGTTACCCGCATTTCGAAAACGTAAAAAGCGGCGACTTATCACCAGCCCCAAGTTCTACTTTTTTGACCTTGCCCCTGTGATTCACCTTAGTCGCAGAGGAACCATCTTACAGGGGTCCGAGCTTTTTGGCCGGGCTTTTGAACATTTTATATGGATGGAAATCATAGCACATGCCAGTTATTCGGAACTATTTTACCCGGTCTGTTTTTGGAGGACCTCATCCGGGGTTGAGGTTGACTTCATTCTCGGAGATCATGAAATATCCATTGAAGTAAAATCGACAAAGTTAGCCAATGATTCCCACTTAAAAGGATTACGTCGATTCAAAGAAGAATATTCAATACGGCGAAGCATATTGGTGTCGCTGGATTTTAATCCCCGCAGGACGGAAGATAATATTGAAATACTGCCCTGGAACATTTTCCTGGAACAGCTTTGGGAAGGAAAAGTTATTTAAAATCGTTTCGGCCATTTTCTGGCGCTATGCAAAACACGAAGGATCTGAACGGTATTTTCAACCACACGGTAGGGTAAAATAAAAGGCGTGTCGGCGATGACCAGTTCTCGGGTGCCATGAACGCGGCCGGCGCGACCCGCATCTGGCTGATCTGACAACATCCGGGCTGCATCCCGTATACGTTTTACTGTTCTTATGGCCGCTTCGGGATTGTCCTGGGAAATAAACGCCGCTGCTTCATCCAGATCAGTCAGGGCAAGCCGAACCCATTTAATCTTCATTCACGCCCCACTTCTTGAAGGCTTTCTTTACTTCTTTGTCTGTGGCGAAATTGCCCCTTTCTGCTTCTTTGATGCCTTCCTGGATGGCTTGAATTTGCCAAGCCTGGTCCTTCACATATGTTTCAATTGCTTCCGCGACCAGAAAGGATCTTGATCTATCTGTCGCTTTTGCCAACAAGTCAAGTTTTTTAGCAACGGAAGGCTCTAATTTTGCGGATACTGTTGCAGATTTCATGAGCACCTCTTTGCAAAATTCAAATTATGGTCTATGATATATATAAAGTATACGATATATTCTTTTTTCTGAAAGTCAATAAATTTGTTTCGCTGAGTGTATAGGCATAAAATTTTACTCTATGACGGATTAAGGATAATCGAATTATGGCTGAAAAATCCCAGGTATTTGAAAAAACCTATAATGACTATCTGATCAGGATTGCCGGGCTTGATTTCAATTTCATTGCCGATACCCTTGGTGTGAAGGTAGACGGCGAGGACATCATCGTCCCGCTTTTTGACAGACCCTACCGGGTATCAGCGCAAGGCATCACCGATTCATCCGGCCAAAAGCCCCATCTGTCCGTCTGTGTCATATTGTGCAAATACCTGCTGATGTGTCCGCTGATCGAACCTCTGGGAGGCAACTGGATGGCCTACAAGGATTTTAAGGATGCCGCCCCTTTGATTCACGCATTTTCCAATTCGGTGACAAGACCCATTGCTGAAACATTCTCCGGCCGCGTGGCAGAACTCGAAAAGGCCGGTAAAAAGATGGGTGGATACCCGCCCAATGAAGAATTTGCCTATGATGTCAGCATGCAATTTGACGCCCTGCCGAAGGTGCCCCTGTTGATGCTTTTAAATGATCAGGATGAAGAATTTCCGGCCCAATGCGGGGTTCTGTTTGAAAAACGGACCATGAAGAATTTCCGGCCCAATGCGGGGTTCTGTTTGAAAAACGGACCGAGAAATTTATCGACATGGAATGTCTGGCCATGATGGGGATGCTGTTTTTCGAATATTTGAAAAAAGCAAGTCGACTTTAGGCGCTTAGCGCCTTGTTTCTGACAACATGTTGTCAGATAATATTGTCTTAATGGCATACTCGCTGCGCCAACCGGCGCCACTTATTAAAAGCACGGTCTTTGAAGAAGCTTAGTACCTATTTATTGAAATCACATCATGTTTGCACATGATTTATGCCATAGCCAGATTGAATATTTAAGCAATTCTACCCGTCGAGAGCCTCCCTTCGAGGACCTCAGGGTCTGACGACAGGGTCTAACGACAGAATCAAATGACTGGGCCGAATGACCGATTTTAATAGAAAAGACAGAGCGAAGCGATTCCTTCATTCG
>JAFDDW010000673.1 GCA_019310665.1 Deltaproteobacteria bacterium | reverse complement strand
CCGGGGCGTAGGCCCCTATGGCTTCCGGCTTGTAGAGCATAGAGCCTACAGCTCGGAGAGGTCGGAAGCCGCATTCTGCCTTCAAAAATCTCCCATCCTCTTTAATTCCCACTTCCGCATTCCGACTTCCGAATTCCTATTACTCTATCACCCGCATGGTTTTCCATTTACCCTGGGAAAATCGCCAGAAGGTCACAGCGGCCAGCTGGCACAGGAATACCACCAAACAACCCCAGGCAAAATAGAGTCCCAGGCCAAAAACCGCCATGCCGATATACAGCGGCAATACCAGTCCAAACATGGAAATCACTGCGATGCTCCCCATGATAAATCTGGTATCGCCGGCGCCTTTGAGCACCGCCGTACTGATCATATACAAGCCATCCAGCAATAAATAGGCGGCCACAAACCGTAAAACCTCCACCCCCATACCTTTGATGACGGCAAACTCTTCAGGGCTGAAATCCCTCGGACGGAATAATTCCAACAACGGTTGGGGCACAAAGAGGTAAAGCAGGACGAGCACTGATATATAGCCGCCCGCGATGACCATCGTCGCTTTGGCCGCATCCACGGCCTGGTCCGGCCGATTGCGTCCCAGGGCCTGGCCGACCAGGGTGCTGGTGCCCAGCGCAAAACCCATCAAAGGTCGAAATGATACGGAATCCAGGGAAATGGCAATATTGGTTACCACCAGCTCCATTTTTCCAATCCGGCCCACCATGATAACGAAAAACAGAAAGGCAAACACATCCAGGCTGAATTGAAGTGCGCTGGGCACGCCGAAGCGCAAAAGCCTTCGAAAAAGGTCGCTATTGAAGTGGTAATTTTTCAGGATCTTGAAAACGCGATCATTTTCGCGGGTAAACACGATAACTGCGAGCAAAGCCGTGACCACCGTCCATGAAAAAACCGTCGCCAGGCCGGCTCCTAAAATCCCAAGCTCCGGAAATATCCAGACCCCGTTGATCAGGGCATAATCCAGGGGCACGTTAAGGAGCATACCGATGATATAAATTATCATCACCGGTCGGGTAGCACCGCGACCGGTATAAAAACTGGAGAGGCTCATCCCGACAATATGGATACCAGAGCCTAAACACAGAACGCGGAAATAAATGACTTCCAGCTGCTGCACTTCCGCCGCATGGCCGACCAATTGAAACAGGGGGCCGGCGCCCAGTGAAAGGCCAACCAGGATCAGCCAGGCAATCATAGAGAAATAAATTCCCTGCCACATCGCCTTGCCCACCCGCTGCAAAGCCCCTGCTCCGGCATACTGGGCGATGATGACATTACTGTAACCCGCCGTATCTGCAAAAAAAGACAGAAACACAAAAGCTGCGATACCGGCCGGCAACGCCGCGGCGATGGCATCAATGGAGTAATTGGCCAGAAACACCCGGTCGGTGAATGTCATCACCACCGTGGTGGTCATGCTGATCACCAGCGGCAGGCTGACCCGCCACACATCGCGGTAGCTGTTGGTTGTGTTTGCGGCATCGGATTGGGACATGATTATACCCTAATTACTCCGCCCTGAAAAATAGCCATAACAGGGTTGGGTAGTATAAATTTGTTCTTTGAAAATTGAAGAAAATATTTAGAAGTTGATCCGGGCGGATTAATTAATCATCAGCCTTGTTGATTGGATTGTCAATTTAATAAATCCCCCTCGGTCCCCCTTTACAAAAAGGGGGATGACGTCCCCTCGATCCCCCCTTATGCATATCAAAAAATAATCCCCGTCCATAGGTTATTTGGACGGGGATTTAATTCTGCTAAAAATAAAAGCTTATTCTATTACCCTAACCCGGATAAATCGGAAATTCCAAAACACAAATACCAAATTCCAAATAAATAATCCGCCGGAGGCGGAACCAAAATTCAAAATCCCAAATGCGAATATGATCTTAAGAAAGAACGTTTCAATTCTATGTTTTGACGGTCTCGTAAGAAGTCGTTACTCCGGAGAAAACCGGAGTTCAAATCCTCTGTAAGTGTTCGAAAAGACTGAATTCCGGCTTTCGTTGGAATGACAGAAAGAACGGTTTTTGACGTTTGCAAGTTCATCTGTTTTGGTCATTGGATATTGTAGTTTGAGATTTATTTGTAATTTGGTGCTTGGTATTTGAGATTTTAACTGTTTGTGCTTGTGTATTGGTTTTTGCATAAAATTCAAAGAAATAACAATTAAGATTCTAATTGAGCAAAACCGCTCAAATAGGGGTTAATCCACCTGGGGTCGCGGCAGTACTTTTGCCAGTTCAGCGATTTCCGGCACCCGGTGCTCCCATTCGACGGCCATCAGATGAACGCCGGCGCCCTCCATTTCCTTGAATTCTTCGATCTGCTCGCAGGCCATCTTGATGCCTTCATCGGCGACCTTGCCTTTGCCGGCGCCCTGCAGTCTTTTAATGATATCATCAGGCATATCCATTCCGGGAATCTTGCTCTTCATGTACCTGGCCATACCAACACTTTTCACCGGGGTCACACCGGCCAGGACATGGACTTTTTCGGTCAAACCCATGTCGTTGGCCTGTTTGACCCATTGACGGAATTTTTCCATATTATAGATGCACTGGGTCTGAATAAAATCCACACCGGCGTTCACTTTTTTGGCCAGACGGTGCACCCGCCATCTAAAGGGTTCTGCAAAAGGATTGGCGGCCGCTCCGATAAAAATGCGCGGCGGTCCTTCGATGTCTCCGCCGCTCATGAATTTGCCTTCATCCCGCATGCCCTTGACCATGCTGATCAGCTGCATGGAATCAATGTCAAAAACGCCCTTGGCGGTGGGATGATCGCCAAACTGCTGATGGTCTCCTGAAAGACACAGCATATTTTTGATACCATGGGCACTGGCGCCCAGTATATCGCCCTGCATGGCCAAACGATTGCGATCGCGGCACACCATCTGAAAATTGGGCTCCAGACCTTCCTGGATCAAAATAAGACAGGCAGCCCAGCTTGACATGCGCACGACGGAAGTCTGGTTGTCCATGATGTTGACCGCATCCACATTTCCTTTCAGGTGGGCGGCTTTGTCCCTGACTTCCTGGGCGCTGGTTCCGCGCGGCGGCCCCAGTTGACCGGTAAACGCAAAATGGCCCGCCTTCAACACCTTCTCTAAATTACTGCCTGATTTCATTTCGATTTCCTTTGAGCTCATGATTCCAATATTCCAGAATTCCAACATTCCAATCGCACGACCTGGAGGCTCTCGACAGGTTGGGGCGAAGCCCCTTACTCTTCCGGCTTTTTATATCCGGGCTGGATCAGGGTGCGCGGCACCTGGTTGTGCCAGTCCACCGCCGGGGTCAGCTCCAGGATGCAGTCCAGCCGACCCTGTTTTTCCAAGCGCTCGTATATTTGGTGCCAGGCACAGGGTTGGTCGATGTTGATCTCGCAACTGCCCTGGTTGGTGCCGCCGCAAGGACCGTTATAAAGTCCTTTGGCACACAGGGTTACCGGACATATCCCGCCGGTCAGACCGAGCACGCAGCTGCTGCAGGAACGGCATCTTTCTTCATTCCATCCCACCCCCTGGTTGACTGCCAGACCGGATGTGTCCACAGCGGGGAAAACAGGTATATTCGGAAACCTTTCCGCCAGAAACTGGATGCCGACACCGCAGGCCATTGACAGGATGGCATCATAGTCTTTGACCACCCCATCCAACTCTGCCAGATATTCCCGATCACACTGCCTTTCAACCGTTTGGGCCCCCAGTTCAAGGGGATTGTCGTCCAGCTTGCGGGCCATCTCCAACTCGGTGTTCAGGACGTCAACCTCTTTTTCTCCACCGGCAAGGCACACCGCCACACAGGTGCCGCACCCCACGTTAAGAACCTTTCTGAAGTCTTGGAGCAAATTTTTTATTTCTTCAAAAGGTTTTCTTGTGGCAACGATCATTTTTCCTCCTAATTAGTTACATGGCCGACTCAGGATGAAAAACCAAAACATCCTGGAGGTCTTCTCCCAGG
>JAFDDW010000035.1 GCA_019310665.1 Deltaproteobacteria bacterium | reverse complement strand
ATTATTACTCCCGTCGCTTTCTCAGCTTCGGGAATCGGCACATAAAATGGATTTTTTCGTTTAGTGGTGCTTAGGGGACAAACAAAAGCAAACCCCATCTTTCTGTTTGTCTGAAAACGTACCAGCCGAATGAATCTTTCTTTACTTAAGAAACCAATTCAGGGAAATTCAGATTCTTGATAAACAAATCCTGAAAACTCGTTTTTTCCGCCAGGGGCAGATGTTCGATGTTTAATACCTTTTTTTCGAGGTCCTCTCTTAATGTTATGTTGAGCAGCATCATGGCACAACCGGTCTTGGAGGTATTACCGGCAAAACGGACTTTGCGGGAGAGTTGTTCCGGGATCAAGCCGATGGTAGCCAGGCTGTCCGGGCGCAGGTGATAGCCGAAGGCGCCTGCCAGTATGACTTCCTCAAGGTCCCCAGGGGTTAGGCCTGCTTCCGCCAACAGCATGTCGATTCCGGTGCGGATAGCCCCTTTGGCCAATTGAATCTGGCGGACATCGGCCTGGGTAAAATACACATCCTCTGCAATCTGAAACGCCGGATGCTCGTCGATGAGCCGCAACCCCTCGGCTACCAGCGGCTCAACGTCACCTGCCTGAGAGGGTTTTTTAAACCGCCCGCTGGGATCTATTACCCCCGCTCTGAGCAGAGCCGCCACCGTGTCTATAATACCACTTCCGCAGATGCCCCGGGCCGGCTGATTGTCAATTGTTTTATAGTCGATGGCCTCGCCGTCATAATGGGCAGACTCAACCGCTCCGGGCACTGCGCGAATTCCGCAGGACACCCCCATTCCCTCGAAGGCCGGCCCGGCGGCCGTGGAGGATACGATAAAGCGACCGCCGTTGTTAAGTCCCATCTCGCCGTTGGTGCCGATGTCCACAAACAGTGATGGTTTTTTCTTGTCAACACAGCCGCAGGCCAGGATTCCGGCCGTAATGTCCGAACCGACAAAGGCATGCACGATCGGGGGGACATATATTCTGCCGGCCGGATTCATTTTGAGCCCAAACGATTTGGCGGTATAGGAAGCACCGCCTTTGATATCCACTGTAAACGGCAGGAGGCCGAGAGGTTCCGGATTTATGGCGGCGGCAAGCTGCAACATGGTGGTATTGCCTCCGATGACTGCATCCAGGATTTCATCTGCGGCGGCATTGGAGGCTTTACATGTCTCCGATAGGAGGCGGTTTAGCTCCGCCCGAACAGCCCCGGCCAGCTCAGCCAGTCCTTGTTTGGTGGAACCTTTCTGGATGCGGCTGACGACATCATGTCCAAATCGGGTTTGGGGGTTAATGCTGGAGGCGGTGGTCAGTTGTTTGCCGGTTGGCAGGCAGAACAGGGTCACCACCAGAGTCGTCGTGCCGATGTCGATGGCCAGGCCCTTGGGAGAATATCCCGGCTTCCAGCGCGCCAATTCCACACCCGCGTTCTCGCCGTGGTAGTGCATTCTATAGGACCCGTTGCGGGACACAACGACGGCGGCAGGTTTCAGATCAATCCCGCTAAGGTGCTCGCCTTCCAGGATGCGGGCATCCACTGTAAAATCATCGGGCAGGTGCAGGGTGATATCCGTCTGGGGAGTGAGCCGGCAGGCCAGACGAATCCCTTTCTCCCGGCTATCCGATTCAGAAATACGGCGATGGGGTGTTTCAGGAACCATTTCAGGATGTTCAACCCGAATCCTGCATTTACCGCAAATTCCCTGTCCGTTGCAGGGCCCTTCAATTTCAAACCCGCCCCGGCGCAGCGCCTCCAGGACGGATTCATTGGATTCAAGGGTCACCTGCTTTTTGAATGGAAGAATCGTTAATTCGGTCATAGGTGTTCATCTCCATATTTGCAAAATAATTGGACAGTTCAAGTTTCAAAAGAAAGGACAAGTTTTTAAACAACCGTAACATTCTGAAATTATGGCTATAATTTACCTAATCAACCATTCAACCAGTAAACTATTCAACGAGGTCTGTATGAGGAATTATAGCTTCGGGTTGCCGATGCCCCGGGCCACAATGCGCTGCAGATGTCCTTCCGTGCTTTTTTCCACCATCACCTGGGGGTGGACGGCCCCGGCTGCAACGGCCCCCTGCCGTGCAAGCTTTACCACTGTTTGCTCGGCGTAATCAACCGCATCTTCATTTTCCAAAAAATCAGTATTATCTTCTTCGATCCGCACCACATAGACGCGTGCGCCGCTGCTTTCCCTGGCATAGACGATGGCTTCTTTATCCACGATTATCGAACCGGCCACCGCACCGACCGCATTGGCAACCGGGGCATAATCCGGCAAAATAAAAGGTGCCTGCAGTAATTGGGCGACACGTTTGATGAATATCTCGGCCGGCGCTCCGATACCGATGACCGGGAAGCGACTGGCAATGGTGACAGCCAGATAGGGGTTTTTCTCCGTGAGGGCCTCGCTGACCAGCCATTTCCCCCAGGCGTCGTCAATTTGTTCCGGCAAACGATCTTCGCCGACCTGGCGCGCCATAAAGATAATCGCTTCTTTGACCATGTCAGCGATCATCAGATCCAGGGTTTCCTCTACAAAAATATTCGGATTATAGGCGAACAATTCACAGGCATATTGCACCGCCTGCCGGGCGGCCGTAACACACCAGGTATCCATCTGGCCGCTTTGATGTAAAAGATCCGTAGGCGTCAACGCCGCCTGTTCGATAATGCCCTGTCGAATCAGGGGCCCCGCATTCAACTGCAGGACGTGATATAGGTTTAGTTTTTTCAGAATCCGGGTCACACTCAGGGGGCCGTCTCCAAGCAGGGCAATCAGTTCCCGGTGGCGGGAATTTTGGGCGGCAGGTATCCGGGCATCGTTTTCTTTATATAAAAACCAGTATTCGAGGTCGGAAGATTGTCGGTCAAGTTCCGGTCTTTTTTTCAAAGCGCCAATTTCTTTTTCTACCTGCGGAAATCTTGCTGCCAAGCGCGACAGCGGAACGACCCGCTCCGGTCCCACCCGAACCGTGCCTCCGGTATCAATAGAGATCCGGCTGTCGCCGCCAATGCCGGCAGTTCGGATGCGAGCAGCTTTCACGGCTGTATCAAACATTCCCACCCGGGCACCGTCTTCTGAAATGGTCATCTTGAAATCATCAATCAAGGCCAGGTCGGTGGTGGTTCCGCCCATATCGATCACCAGCGCACTGCCCTGTCCCGAAAGAAAGCGTCCGCCAATGGCGCTGGCAGCCGGTCCCGAAAGGACGGTCTCCACCGGTTTGTGGATGGCCTCGGTATAGGGAATCAAAGAGCCATCCCCTTTGACGATCATCAGGGGCGCCTGGATTCCCCGATCCAGCAGGGAGCTGCGCACAGCCTCGACAAACTCCTGCATGACGGCCACCAGGGAGGCATTCAGACAGGCGGTAGTGGCGCGTTTGATTGAATCGAGTTTGGTAGAAAGATGGTGGCCTAACACCACCGGCAGGGCGCAGGTCTTGCGAATCATCGCCAAGGCGCGTTCTTCATGAGAAGGATTCAAGGGGCTGAAATAACCGGAAACCGCCAGGGCGTCCACTTTTTTCTTATTTTGGGTTACCCACGCCCGGATGCTTTCCAGATCGAGAGGTTCTTTTTCCAGACCCTGGGTGGTATGGCCGCCTTTAAAATGCGCGAAATGGGTGGTCGGGAATTTGGCGGTGAGATCATAGGCGGCGATAAGATCGCGATCGTACCCGATTAGAAGAAGCCCTGCTTGGCGCTCTTTACCCTCGGCGATGGAGTTTGTCGCCAGGGTGCTGGAAACCCCCACGAGTCTGACTTTGGTTGCATCCTCGATGTGAAGATCCTTGAGTGCTTTTGTGATCCCCAGGGTGAGGTTTTCCCGTGTCGTCAATATTTTGCTGAAAGCAATAACCTTGCGTGAGCGATAGTCGAGAAGCACTGCATCGGTATAAGTCCCTCCCGTGTCGATTCCAACGACATATTCACCAGTTGTACTCATGAGCTTTCACCCGATATTGAAATGCCCATTGTAAAAGGTTCGCCCGTTGAGCCCGTTTGCCCGTTAGCCGGCAAAGAAATCAGAAATTTTTCCTATTTCAACGGGCTCAACCGGCTCAACGGACCAACCTAAAAAAAGCGATCTGCTATTTTTGAGGCAGCTTCTCAGTTTTATTTTTATCCAGTATCTTAATTACAACCCCAGCAGTTCTTTGCCCTTATCAACAGCGCTGGCGGCATTGGAGGCATAGGCATCGGCACCGATTTCTTTGGCAAAATCTTCCGTCACGGGGGCGCCGCCCACCATAATTTTGATCTGATCCCGAATACCGGCCTCTTTTATGGCGTTGATGGTCTCGCCCATCTTCGGCATGGTGGTGGTCAAAAGCGCCGACATACCAAAAAGACTTGCTTGGTGCTCTTTTAAAGCATCAACAAACGCCTGCGGTTCCAGATCGATGCCCAGGTCAACTACCTGAAAGCCGGCGCCTTCAAACATCATGCCCACCAGGTTTTTCCCGATGTCATGCAGATCGCCTTTGACGGTTCCCAGTACCAATGTGCCGGCCGTCTTCACCCCGCTTTCCACCAGCAGCGGGCGCAAAATTTCCATCGAACCGTGCATGCATTTGGCACAGCGCAACACTTCCGGAATAAACATATCGTTGGCTTTAAACCGCTTACCCACAACCTCCATTCCGGCAAGGAGCCCCTGCTCCAGAATATCCTGCGGTAATGAGCCGGCGTCAATAGCTTCCTTTGTCAGATTCACAACGTCGTCCACTTTACCGGCGATTAAAGACTCAGCCATTTTCCCGAATAGTTCGCTCATGATCGTTGTCTCCTTTGCGAGAATGTATTTAAAATTCAAACTTTTTTTGACGATAGGCCTGCAGGTATTCAGCGCACCACTCATCTTTGCCCGCCAGGGTCTCGGCCGTGACGATTGCCGCCATCATCTTTTTATCAAGCGGGTTGACAATGGCGCCGTCGAGACCTTTGGTTATGGCCATCACCATAAAGGTCCGGTTCAAGAGCATGCGCTCAGGAAGACCGTAGGAGATGTTTGAAAGTCCGCAGACCGTGTGGATGCCGGGAAACTGCTGCATGATCCTTTCAATGGATTCCAAAAACTCGGTCCCATAGTTGTCATTGGTTGAAAGGGGTTGAACCAGCGGGTCGACGTAGATGTTCTCCAGCGGTATATTATTTTTTACCAGGTTATTGACCAGCTCTTCGGCTATGGCCATGCGGGCATCTGCCGTTTCAGGCATGCCGGCATCACTCATGCAAAGGGCCACGACTTTATAATCTGATCCGGCGATGAGCGGCATCAATGCGTCATAGCGCTCTTTTTCCATGGAGATGGAATTTATCATGGGTGTGCCCTTGTGAACAGACAGTGCGGCTTCAATGGCCTTGGGGTCAGGGCTGTCGATACAGCAGGGTGCTTCCATCTCCTCCTGGACACTTGTTACGAGCCATTTCAAATACTCGGCTTCCTTGCCCACAAATACGCCCGCGTTGACATCAATGTAATCGGCGCCGTTTTCAAACTGCTGTAAAGCGAGCTGTTGAATTGTGTCCTTGTCCCCGTTCTCGATTGCCGCGCCTATTTGCTTGCGACTGGCGTTGATCAGTTCTCCTACGATGAACATATAACCTCCCTTATGGTATGTTAGAAAAGATAATTCGTGCCTTTCCTGGCGAAACCTCAAATCACAAGCACCAAATTTCAAATAAATTCCAAATTCGAAATATCAATGACCAAAACTAACTGGCCCTGATTTGAAAATACGGTAATGTATTAAGAATGTTTGGATCAGTTTATAAGTTTGCTCCATTCGGCTTGGGCTTGTGCCAGATGTTTGAGATTTAGGATTTTGGTCATTGGATATTATTTGTAATTTGTGATTTGTTTTTTGATATTTATCCTGGTCAGGATTTCATGCGTTCGTTCTGCGGATCATACATGGGCATGGCAACCACTTGGGCCGGAAGTTTTTTGCCCAACACCTCCACCTCCAGTTTGGTGCCGGCGTCGGCCAGTTCGGGCGGGACATAACCCAGGGCAATGCTCTTCTCTACCCGGTGACCGTAGCCGCCGGAGGAAGTCATGCCCACGCGGTCGCTGTCCTTAAAAATCGGATTGTAGCCCCAGGGATCGGAGTCCTCGGCGGCCACGTCCAGGCATACCAGTTGCAGCTTGCCACCTTCGGCTTTTACTTTTTCAAGCGCCTGCTTACCGATGAAGTCTTTATCCCACTTCACCGTCCAGGCCACATGGGTCTCCAGCGGGTTGTGATGAACGTTCATCTCAGATTTCCATGCCAGATAGCCTTTTTCCAACCGCATCGAATCCATGGCATACATGCCGAACATCTTGATCTCAAATTCGGCGCCGGCCGCCATGAGAGTTTTAAAAACCGAGATCTGGCTTTCGATAGGATGGAAGATTTCATAACCGAGCTCGCCGACGTAGTTCATGCGGTTGACCCGGCACTTGACCCGGCCGACGTAAAGCGCTTTACTGGTACTGAAAGGCAGGGCCTCGTTGGACACGTCGCCGTAAGCCGCTTTGGCCAGCAGATCGCGCGCCCGGGGCCCGGCAACGATAAGACAGCCCTGTTTGTAGGTAAGATCTTCCATCAGCACCGAGCCGTCGTCAGGTAGATTGAGCATCATCCAGTGCTGGTCGTGGCGTTTGCCGACACTGGCGGTTACACAAAAATAGTCACCCTCCGCAACCTTGGTGACCGTCATATCGCTTTTGAAGGCGCCGTTGTCATCCAGCATGGGGCACAGGGCAATGCGACCTTCGGTTACCGGAACCTTCTGACAGGTCATTTTATTGAGCCATTGTTCAGCACCCGGTCCGCTGATTCTGGTTTTGGCGAACCGGGTCAGATCAAGCAGCCCGACATGGTTCATCACATGTTTGCATTCCCGATCCACATATTGGAAGGCATTGTTGCGGCGCCAGCTCGGGGTTTCATCGCGATCGGAGGCCTGATCGGTAAAATAGTTGGGGCATTCCCAACCGTAATAGTCGCCGAAGGCTGCGCCGGCCGCTTTTTGATATTCATAAATGGGGCTGGTGCGGTTGGGTCGTGCTGCGTCGCGCCATTCGTTGGGGAAAATGATGCTGTAAAGGCGCGGATAGGTATCTTCGATTTTCTCATGGTTATAGGCCCAGTTAGCGTAGGACCCGTAACGGCGGCTGTCCACGCTCCACAGGTCGATCTCCGGCTCACCGTTCATCATCCAGCCGGCAATGTAGTGTCCGATACCACCGGCCTGGGTGATACCAAAGCTGTAACCGCAGGCCAGAAAATAGTTTTTCAGCGGGTAGGCGGGGCCGACCAGCGGATCGCCGTTGGGCGTGTAAGTGATGGGTCCGACGGTAACATGCTTAAAACCGTGTTCGCCCATAATCGGAAAACGATATAGACCGTGTTCGATGTAATCAACCACATGATCGATGTCGGGCTGCAGTTCGCTCTGGGCATAATCCCAGGGGACCCCTTCGGGATACCATTGTTTCACCTTGCTTTCATATAGACCCAGAATCAGGCTGTCCATTTCCTGGCGGATATAGATGGAACGATCAGGGTCGCGCACCAGCGGCAGCATGGTGTCGCGGTTGACGACATCCTCGATGGTTTCAAATAAAATGTGGGTGTGTTCTCCGGCGATAGAGGGAATTTCCAGACCCGCCATGGCGGCCACCTGCGGGGCCCACAAACCGGCGGCGTTAACCACCCATTGGCAGGTAATGTCTCCTTTATCGGTATGGACGACCCACTCGCTGTTCGGTTTTTGGGTCAGTCCCGTAACCTGGGTATGCTGGTTGACTTCGGCATCGAGTTTTTTGGCGCCCAGGGCCATGGCCTGGGTGATGCTGCTGGGGTCTACATCGCCATCGTCCGGCCAGTAAAGTCCACCCAAAAGTCCTTCGACATTTATCATCGGATGCAGTTCGGAAATTTCATCCGGGGTGACCCAATTGACATTTAATCCCAAACATCGATTCATACTGTACATATAGCCCAGTTCGTCCATGCGATCCGGATTGTCGGCGGTGCGAATGGATCCGGTGGTATGCCATCCGGGAGACTGGCCGGTTTCTTCCTCGAGCCCCAGATAAATTTCGATGCTTTTCATATTAACCCGCGTACAATAATAATTACTGTGAAAAAAAGAACAGTTGCCGGCCGCCATCCAGGTAGAACCGGAGGTGAGTTCGTGCTTTTCCACCAATACAACGTCTTTCCATCCATATTTAGCCAGATGATACAGGATGCTGGTGCCGATGGCACCACCACCGATCACGACGACTCTCGCATGTGTTTTCATAAGCCCTTTCTCCTTGTCGATTGTATAGTTTCACCGCCCGCTGCCCTCGAGACGCCAAGGACGCAGAGTAGATTTCCCTTTTCACTTTCTGCTGATCCACCAAAAAGCGCGGCGGACAGGGAGGTCAGAAAGTGAAAAACAACAGCCTTCGGGCAAAATAGTATTGAATTGATTAATTTACGTCCACAGAAGTACGAGTGAAATTCAAATAACTCCTCTGCGTTCTCTGCGTCTTTGCGGTGAATATAGCTTATAAATTTTAAGCATATCTTGTCTAAATGATTATGGTCACATTAGTAACATATTAGCCAGCTAGGGTTAAATAATTTCTTCCCGGTCCAGATTGAACAAAATATCATTTTCCCGGTAGGCCAACTCCAGTTTTTCCTGATGCTCTTTCAGCGGGGCCCCGTCTCGGCTTGCCAGTTCTAAAACAAGATAGTTAATGATGCAGGAAATCGTGGTTGGATTTCCAATAAATGGAATGCTTTTCGATGGCGCAATCAATGACAAATGGGCAAAGTGGTTTAACGGACAAAGCGGGCTGTCCGCTATAACGATAAGAGTATGGCCGAGTCGACGGACCATTTTGCCCAGCCTGATCAGTTCGTTAGGATAGCGTGTGGTCGCGATGATGACCACCAGGCTTTGGGGTGCCGCGATGGTCAACCAGTCGATTGCCGTGCTGTCGCTGCCTTTTACGATGCGCACGTCCTGGCGGATCTTTGTCAGAGACCAGCCCAGGTAATAGGCAAAGGTGTATGAAAGCCGGGATCCAATGACATAGACGGGTGTATGGGTCGCCAGGTAATCCACGACCTTGTTGAGCGCATCCATGTCGACGGTTTCATAGAACTGTTTCAAGTTATCCATCTCTTCAAACACCACACGGCTAAGTCGATCCGTACCCAGCCCTTTCATGCCCGACATATCAATTCGATCCAACAACGTCAGTTCCGTGTCTACATAATCTCTCAAGGCCTGCTGGAAAGCACCATAGCCTTTATAGCCCAACTGGCTGACAAAACGAACCACCGTCGCTTCGCTGACCCGGCACGTTTCAGCCAGTTCTCTGGTGGTCATGAAGACGGCTTTGCGGGGGTTTTTTAGAATATAATTTCTGAGAATCCGTGCTTTGGGTGTCAGCGAGGGGTGTTGCTCGACGATACCTTTGATGGTTGGATGGGATTGTTGTTCGGTCATGGATAAAATTCTTTTTAGGATCTGGAGGCTATTATGAAATGAAATCAGTCAAATGAATTGATTTCTTGCAAAACTGTCGCCATTTCGGCCTGAATTTGGCTAAAAATGAGCCTCAAATAGGCCGGTCTGACCCCGGTCATATCACCCAAAAAGCCGGTGGCAATCAAGATGCTAAAAAAATACCGGGTTTAAAAATTGTGATCGGATTGACAACTAAATAGGCTTATAAAACCTTATTCCATGGTATCTCACGCGATAAAAAAATAACGGCCCATTGAATTTTTAGCAATATCAACCATATTATTTCCGTTGTCAACCAATTTTGAAAGGAATCATGTCATTTGATCCATTTTTTCCTTGACATGATTTGTTTCATTCGAATAAGTTGTGACGAATCTACTGACACCTGAAACCTGAAACCATTTATAGACCGGTGCAGATTATAGACAGCTGCAAAGATCA
>JAFDDW010000672.1 GCA_019310665.1 Deltaproteobacteria bacterium | reverse complement strand
GGAAATAAAAAGGATAATAGATTCAAAATTGCTGCGAATAGTATTGGGCCGACATCCGCGGCGATACAGATCATATAAATAACGTTTTACATGGGGATGACCAAAGAGCTTTTTCGCAGAAAGTCTTTTGATGCATTTTTTAATTTGAGTGTTTTTTGGCTTTGGGGTTTGAGCAACCTGTCCTTTAGCAGATATTAGAGCAAATTTTGTGGATATTCTAATTTGATTCGAATACTTGCTATGTCCAATAGATGTTTGTAAAAGGTCCATCTCTACCTCCTTCCTTGCTTTTTAAAGAAAATTCAGGTAGATGATGAACTTAATAATGACAGTTAGTCAATCACCATTTTATGTCGTACAGTGGCAAGATACATGCAGTCGGAACTCCGTCAAATTTAGGGCTGATTTCACTTGATATCACAGGTTTTCTCATGTTATGGATACTCTCAATGTATCAAAGATTGGCAGAGAAAAAAACCGACCACAACATATTGGGTTCACCATAATTTCCAAAAATCAACAATACCTTTCGTAGGGTTTGCTAACCACTAGGCATGAACCCTTGCACACTATGGCAAGAAGTCTGGGTTCCTCAAAAGTGCACCCCAACCCAAGACTATTAGCAATAGTGCTCCAGGTTGTTTTTTCAATGTAAGTATCGGGAAAGATGGAGGAATAACGTTGAAAATCTGGGAAAAATGATTTTTATTTCGATAATTCTAAAAATATAGTTGACAAATAAAGTTTCCATATGTATTATTAAGCTATGGAAAATGAAATTGCGGCAAAAATATTGGCAGAGCTTGGACATATTACCCGTCTTTCCATTTTTAGATACCTTGTACAAGTTGGAGATAAAGGGGCTCCGGTAGGCCAAATTCAGGAGAAGCTTAATATTCCCTGGTCGACTTTGTCGCATCACATAAGCAGATTGGTTTCGGTGGAATTAATCCGGCAAGTTCGAGATAGTAGAACCCTCTATTGCATACCTCAGTTTGAAGTTTTAGATGATCTTGTCGAATTTCTTAGATCTGAGTGCTGTACTGAAGCAAAATGTAAAATGTAATATTTTTTTGTGTATTAATTTCGATATTTTTAGAAATATAGAATATAAAATAGGAGGAGGAATCCACATGGCTACTGAAATTATAAAAATTATGGATTTCATGATTAACGCATTTGTTCACATTTGGCCATATCTTGTAATAACTATACCAATTGCTGTAGCAGTGAATATGTCCGGAGCCTCGAAGCATATAAAGCGTGCTTTTGATGCAGGACCGATAACCGCAATTTTACTGGCAACCCTGGTTGGCGCCTTCAGCCCTTTTTGCTCATGTGGTGTTATCCCGGTAATTGCAGCCTTGTTAATTGCAGGAGTGCCCATAGCTCCTGTAATGGCTTTCTGGATAGCATCCCCTTCAATGGACCCAGAAATCTTCTTTTTAAGTGTTGGAACCATAGGCTTGAATTTAGCAATCTGGCGCTTAGCAGGCACTTTGGTTTTGAGTTTAAGTGCTGGATTCATTACCCATGCTCTTATACAGGTAGGATGGATCAACACCAATGTCCTCAAGCGCACAGCAGAATTAGGCGCTTCCGAAAAACCTTCTAAGTTTAAGCGAATTGGAATTGCATTCGCCTCAAATTTGAAAAACATGTTTTCTTTGAACTCTAAAACACTGGTTCCTGCTCAAGCTTCAGCCTGTTGCACTGGGGAGGCGGTTACTCTCACACAAATTCAGCCGTCTGTTTCTTATACAAAAACTGAAGCACAAGGATTCAGCAGAAATGACGATACGTCAACATCCTGCGGCTGCGATGAAGAAGAATCATTCTGGAAACGTTTAAATAAAGAATCTATGAGTTCTACCTTAATGGTAATTAAGTTTATGGCTATAGCTTTTTTTCTGGAAGCATTAATCATACTTTATGTCCCGCAAGAATGGATAACAAGCATTATGGGTAAGGAAAATTCATGGGCGATTTTCACAGCTGGTTTTCTGGGAATTCCTGTATACACCAGTAATTTAAGTGCATTGCCCATGGTAAGTGGCCTTCTTACACAAGGTATGAGCCCTGCTGCTGCTTTAGCTTTCCTGATTGCTGGCCCTACGACTACCCTGCCTGCTATGGCGGCTGTCTGGACTTTGGTTAAAAGCCGTATTTTCATTTTATATGTGTCATTTTCATTGGTAGGTGCAATTCTTTTGGGATACGTAAAACTATTTGTGGGTTAAAATCACAATATCTGGATTCTATCTTATGGAGGTAAATCATGGTTAACCTGGAAAGTATCATAAAAAAACGGTGGCTCAACAAAACCAGAGGACTTGAATTACGATGGCCCTTTCAACTATACAGACAGTTGCATATGCTGGGTTCTGCTTAACCAGGTTGTCGGTAGTATCGGGAAATGCAACGCATTTGACAGTAATTTCTCTCTCAAGGGTCACTTGCCACAGGATCGCTTGATCAGCATCAAACAGGCCATGGGTAAAGGGAAATTGCTGCCGCCAGTCAATCTCTACAAATTCAATGATGAATACTATGTTATGGATGGCAATCACCGTGTTGCAGCCGCCAAAGAACTTGGCCGTTTCGAAATCATGGCAAAGATCGTGGAGTTAATTCCCTCAAATAATACTTGTTGTATTTTAGACGAAAATGGCTAACAAACAATTCCACTTCATTGTTGTGAGTTGTACATTAGGCGAGGAGAATGAAATATGAACTTTGATGAATCTGTAGATCGCAGACAATATCCTACATTGAAATGGAGCAAAACGTTTCTTGAAGAACATTTTGGGAACGCAGATGTTATCCCAATGTCTGTTGCGGATATGGATATCAAAGTTCCTCCTTCTGTGATCGATAAATTGCAGAAACGGGTTGCACATGGAATTTTTGGATATGAATCTAAACCGGAGAGTTATTACAAAGCCCTTGAGCTGTGGTACTTAAATCGTCATAAATGGAAAATTGAGCAACATCAAATCGAGACTTGCTCATCTATACTGAGTGCTATTGCTATTCTAATAAATCAACATTCAAATGAGGGAGATGGCGTAATCGTTCAATCACCTTTTTTCTTCGAATTTCGGATGGTTATCAAAAATAATAAAAGGACAATTGTTAAAAACCCACTAAAACTAATTGATGGGAAATATCACATCGATTTTAATGATTTAGAAAACAAGGCTGCTGATTCAAGAAATAAAATATTGATTTTGTGCAATCCCCATAATCCAGTTGGCAGGGTATGGTCAAAAGATGAGTTGTCTGAAGTAGCAGGCATATGCGAGAGACATAATCTTTTTGTAATTACTGATGAAATTCATGGAGACTTTGCCTTCAAGCCTCATCAGTACATACCATATTTAGCAATCTCTGATACAGTTTCACAAAATGCCGCAGCTTGTATTTCACCAGCCAAAACATTCAATATTGCAGGTATGATTGATGCGATCACCATTATTCCTAACGAAATACATCGTAATCGATTTCATGAATTTACTGATCGTTATCAAACCAATAAAATCAATGTCTTTGCTAACATTGCAGTTGAGACAGCTTATCTGGAAGGCGCAGATTGGTTAGACAAACTACTTGATTATCTCCAAGGAAATGTCGCTTTTATTAAAGAATTTTTATCAGAAAATGATATCAATGTTTCCTTGATTGAGCCTGAAGGGACATTTTTAGTTTGGCTTGATTTCCGGGCATTAGGATTTGATGTAAAAATATTGGAAAGATTTCTTGCCGATAAAGCTAAGATTGCTGTAAGCCCAGGTTATTGGTTTGGACGAGAAGGGGCAAGTTTTGCACGAATGACTTGACAATAGAGTTTAGTTGCCAAGAAATATTCAATAAATGCCTGCCTTGAGGGCAAGCACTACGACCATTAGTCCTCGGTTTCCGGCAGCTACCCCAAAATGAACACTACGGTTATCATTGCTAAGTCAGATTTAACAATCAGAATCGAGGACTGACATTACAATTCCACATCTTTTCTATTAGCGTCCTATACAAGATATTGTGGTTATGGAATCTGGTACAAAACCGCAGATACCTCCAACGTCTATGCACTTAACCCTGATTTCATGTATCTGCTATATCGCAGCTTGATTTAAAACTGAGATAATGGCAAGATATATAAAGAGATAAAAATAATGGAGTATGAAGAAGACTGATGGGTGTTGCTAAAATGAACTTCCGAACCGATCGCGACTTTGCTGAAGAAATGGACTCGAAAGACTTGCTGGCAGAATACAGAGAACGTTTCTATATTCCCCGCCGCTCTGATGGTCAACTGTATGTGTATATGTGCGGCAATTCGTTGGGGTTGCAGCCCAGGGACGTACGTAATTACATCGAGCAGGAGCTGAAAGACTGGGAAACACTGGGTGTCGAAGGACATTTTCATGCAAAAAATCCCTGGATCCAGTACCACGAATTATTAGCAGAGCCAACTGCTCGAATCGTTGGTGCAAAGCCGCAAGAAATTGTTACCATGAACAGCCTGACGGTAAACCTTCACTTGTTGATGGTCACTTTCTACCGTCCTACATCCGAGCGCCATAAAATTTTAATTGAAGCCAACGCCTTTCCTTCCGATCATTACGCAGTTGAATCTCAAATTAAATATCACGGCTATGATCCGGCGGAGGCTCTGCTGGAATTACCTTTGCGTGACGGAGAAGTAACGCATCGCCC
>JAFDDW010000671.1 GCA_019310665.1 Deltaproteobacteria bacterium | reverse complement strand
CACTCCGCTGGAAATGAATATCTTCCCTACCCTGGCATTTTCATAGTTCAACGAAAAATGCCTCAACGTTCTTTCAACCTGTCGTACCAGTCTCTCAAGAGCCGGCAAAATCATGTTAAATATTTTATCTTCTTTAAGAAGGCGCTGGCTCTCGTCCAAAGGGGATGGCGCACGGTCATGAATGACACCAAAAAAATGCTGCTGGGCCTGTTCCAGTTCATTTTTCAGCTTCTTTTTAATGGCCCTTATTCTGGCCGGGTCTTTGATAGGGGATTTGGCGATGGAAAGCTCGAACAAATTGCCTTCAATTTCGGTGCGCAAAGCCTCGATCATAGTTTTGACACCGGCTTTTATGCCGCGGGAAAGCATCAGATTTCCCTCTGAAAAGATGTCAATGCGGGACCAGTCCCGACCGATGTATAAACTGGAAACATTCATTTCATCGGTCCCCAACCGCCCCGCTCTCAAAAGACTCTGAAAGGCAAAGGGAACAATAGAAATACCCTGCAGAGGAAATCCGGCCTTACTGAAAATTTCTTTGAGTTCTCTGATTTCCTTTTGGAGGGCCGTGTAAGCCATTACGTCGATTTTGGGTCGATCATTTTCCTCGCTCTCACCCAGAATCTCAAAATCAAAGATATTTTCTCTTTCATCAAATGCGGAAATTTTTTTAAACGATTTCATCAAATGCGGAAATTTTTTTAAACGACCAGTAGACCGAGTTGGGGATTTGCTTTGGATTTACTTTCGGAATTCGAATCTGACGGGTTTCAACCCTGGCCGACGAAATGGTGCACCAAAGCTTTACATTTTTTGAATTGCCGCAAAAGTCCATCATAATGGGTCTTAAAAACTGAGGAAACTGCGGACTCTGACGATCAACATCCTGATCAAATGGGATTCTGGCGTACTCGAGCATCTCATATTTTTGATCTGAAATCTGGCTCATTTTCACCATCTTTATGTCATCGTGGCCCAGATCAAGACCCACTGTAATCGACTTTCGGAAGGATACCGGATTAATAAAAATGTTTTTTAGCCGATGACCGAAAGATCTCGGAGATGCAATACCGGTGGCGCTGTACTCCGATTTGCTATCATCGCGTATCAGATCCAGTAGCCGTTCGGTTGATGATACTTCATCACGTTTTGCCAAAATTACTCTCCGTGCAAATCAGAAATTACAAAAAAAGAATCCCATCTACTCCTACA
The DNA here is from genome assembly GCA_019310665.1 of Deltaproteobacteria bacterium. Taxonomy (GTDB): domain Bacteria; phylum Desulfobacterota; class Desulfobacteria; order Desulfobacterales; family JAFDCJ01; genus JAFDCJ01. Next base: position 1,940 of record JAFDDW010000671.1, on the reverse strand, counting down.
AATTATTAAAAAATTTAACCATCAAAAATTGCCGGATGCTGAGTAACTATATTTATTAATTAATTCATAAACTGCTTGAAATGTCAAGAAATAACGCTCATGGCAATCGAATCCCGGCAACTCGAACGATAAGTGATATCGCAAAATCGCCTTAGAAAAACGACTTTTTGCAGTCGGTCCTCCAAAATATAAATTCGTGCTTTGAGACTAGCTCTATATATTGGCATATTCTGCAAAATACTTGAGTTGCGAAGCCACATTTTGGGGGCCGGTCTTTTCCTGACTCCAGACCTCGTAAAATATTCCTTTTGACCAATTGATTTATGTTGATAAATCATGTAAGAAGATTTCCAAAATATAGCTTTGGTGGATTTGAAGTAGTTTCTTGTTGTCAAACGGGCGAATAACCGCTAAGATTAATAGAATTTAGTTAAGAAACCATGGGGTTATTTTCCTGCTACGGGGAAATTAGCCCAATAAAATTTTTTCCCCACAAAATTCACAATCCGCCTGAGGCGGACTAAGTGCCTAAATTCACATGAAGCCTACAATCGTTGGTGTCAGCAAAAATATCAATAGAATAAAAGAGTTGATCGACCAGGTCGCCGATACCGGGCTAAATACCATCGTGTACGGTGAAACCGGCGTCGGCAAAGAACTGGTCGTCCAAAATCTGTATCAAAAATCCACCCGGACGGGTAAGCCCTTTGTCAAGGTCAACTGCGCTGCGCTGCCGGACACGCTGCTTGAAAGTGAGATGTTCGGCTATGAGCAAGGCGCCTTTACCGGAGCCGAACGCCGCAAGCGGGGCAAATTCGAACAGGCAAGCGGCGGCGTTTTGTTTCTGGATGAAATCGGAGATATGTCGCTTCCTCTGCAGGCCAAGCTCTTGCATGTGCTTCAGGGCGGTGACTTCAGTCCTTTGGGTTCTGAGAACACCGTCAAGATGGGTGCCTGGGTCATTGCCGCCACCAATCATGAACTTGAAAATGACATGGCCAATGGTGATTTCCGGGAAGACTTGTATTACCGCCTGAGCACAATTAAAATTCATATTGAGCCGCTTCGCAACCGACCCGAAGACATCCCGCATCTCATTGACCATTACGTCAAAATGTATACCGCCCAATTCGATGGCAAAGAGCTGTTGACACCCAGCCCGGAGACCATTGAAAAACTGACGACCTACCACTGGCCCGGCAATATTCGCGAGTTACAAAATGTATTGAAACGCCTCATGATTCTGGGCAACGGTGAAGATAACCTTGACGATATGCTCATGGGCAATTTAAACCAGCCTCGCGCAGCCGGTACACCGAAATCAGCAAATCAATCTGCAACCCCCATGGATATCCTGGGATTTGACAGCAGCGCACCGCCGGATCTGTCCTCGTTGTCTCTTAAAAAAATCAAGAAAAAGGCGATGGATCGAGTGGAAAAAGAAGTCATCGCCTATGTACTTGAAAAAACCGGCTGGAACCGCAGTAAAGCCACCAAGATATTAAAAATCAGTTACAAAACACTTCTGTATAAAATCAAAGATTTGGAAATTAAACCGCCGGAAAGTTCGGAGGAATAGAATGGAATTTTTTTTACATTTCTGTGTAAATAATTTCACATAGTACAAAAATTATCCATTTTCTTACAGGCCGGCGTGTCATTTCACACCGCTTAAAACGGGTGGAATATCCAACAACTAATCGATATCAATGTTAAATTTTCTATTGCCGATTCGACCTCTTCCCAAGACAATACGGTCAAATTATTTGGCATGTAAATTGCATTTTTAGGTTCACGCAGACTATTGCAGGAAACCTCCAGGCCTTTGTCAAAATCATGTCTTTAAATTAGGTCCTGACCATGGAAAAAAATGAAATTGATATCTTAGAGCAGCTGATTATTCTGGACAACGGAGGAAGACGCTCCGGGGGAGATCGCCG
>JAFDDW010000034.1 GCA_019310665.1 Deltaproteobacteria bacterium | reverse complement strand
ATCTCGCGGTTCGTTACGGGCTCGATCTGTAAGCGCCACCAATTTCTCAACAGCAATCTCCTCCAGGGAATATACTTTAACCAATACATCTTCTGGCAGGTCGCTATACTCATCATAACCGCGAAGCACATATTGCTCCTGAAAAGGGCTTACGAACTGCTCTTTGATGGTGATATCCACCTTGACCTCATTGCCGGTTGCTCCAGGCAGCGGTCCGTCATAATTAAGGTAGAAGGTATGGCTATTTTGATGCCTCTTTCTATCTTCCCGGGAGAACCTGAAGACAATTCCTGATGCGCGTTGGACCTCATCGTAAATTGACTCGAGCTCTGTGAGTATATAATTAAACGATACTTCTTCGACCAGGGAGAAGTCGAGATCTTCGGAAAAACGATAACCGCCGAAATAGCATCTTTTGAGAGCGGTTCCGCCTTTGAATACAAGATGTTTGCGTAAAGGAGTGTGCGACAGACCCACTAAAAACCATGCCAGGCAATAGTCTCGTTCAAGAACAGTCTCCGGAATACGGCGGCCTCCTACGCGGGCAAGTCGGTTAGAGAGAAGGGACAAATTTCGTTGCGGAATCATAAGTCAGGTCCTTACGACTGCTTCTATTTCTTCCGGGCTCACGTTTAATTTTAGACGCCAGCGGGCTAAGAACTTACCCTCAGCCGGCATAATAGGATCCAGGATTGAGTAAGTCATGGTGAGCCGTTCGCGTAGTCGTTCTAATTCACGGGACGCTTTTATTTCGAATAGTTCAAGCAAAAATCCAAGTCGCCGTATAACGGCACCCACGTTAATCTTTAGAGCATAGTCCACAAGCTTGCCGGAATCGATATCTTCCCTTCGCATCCAAAAACCTTTAGCAATCTCACTGAACCCACCGCAATACTCAGGCTGTTTGAGGCCATCGACAATCGTTCTTTCGAGATCACTGACCTGAACCTTTTCGGTCTTGGTAACCCAATGGTCGGTGTCGTGGTGTATACCACAAGCTGGGGCTGGGTGACCATCTGATGAATTTCCATTGCCGATGCATGGGAAATATAGTAATCCGGCGTGCCGTAGAGTTCTCGCGCAACCACAAACGAATTGCCGAGATACTCTCGCTCGCGACCCATTTCAAAAGGCACAAGGATAAAAAGGCCCGCTTTTAATCGAGTTACCACACCTCGGTTGACCATCCTGAGGATAAGACTTCGCGAAGACTTTGAGCTGAGCCCGGTTATATCCTCTACATCGTCATAGGAAAAGATGGTTTTTCCATGTTCATGGAGTTCGGTAACGAGTCTGCCGGCCTGATTACCAAGGGTCTTAGGTGGTTGATCATATTTCATATGCAAAATACCTCAATATACAGAACATAATGAATCTAAAATATAATAATGTCAATAGAAAGTTTGATTTAGGGTGCAATCTATACCGTTTTGCGGAGTATTTTGCACTTGATATATAATCACCAAGTTTATACTGGCGATTTTGAAAACAGTGGAAAGAAAGCTTAATTGGGGTTTATCATCTTGAGGTGGCATTACATGGTCGTAAGCCCATGCGGATAGCAAATTTTACTTCTCCCCGCGAAATGAGATCGACATCAACTTCCTTAAAATCTCATGGGGGATTTAAGGGCCCTGCAACCTTCAACCATATACCTTGAGTTTTGCCTTGTGCCTGGAGGCCTATGCCATTTTTTAAAAGAGTCAATTTCGAACGAGGTTGGGTTTTTACTTCTCGACCCCGCAGATGGCCGACACTTCCACCATAGCGTCTTTGGGGAGTCTTGCAACCTCAATAGTTTCCCTGGCAGGGGGGATCTCGCCGAAATATCGCTCATAAACTGAATTAAACGTTACAAAATCTTCCATATTTTTTAGAAAACATGAACATTTCAAAACGTTTTTGAGGGTCATCCCGGCTTCCTCGATGATGGCCTTCAGGTTTTCCAATACTACCTGCTCTGTTTGAGCCTCGATACCGCCTTCGACAAATTCACCGGTTTTAGGATCTATTGCGATCTGTCCGGAAACGAAAAGCAAGCCGCTGAACTGAATAGCCTGGGAATATGGTCCAATGGCCGCCGGGGCCTTATCGGTTGAAATAAGTTTTTTCATAGCAATCTCCTTTTATCTGTTTTTTTTTCTGAATTAAGTGTTTTCTGATCTTTAAATTCCGCCTTCCGCATTCCGACTTCCGAATTCTTTCATTCCGCCTTCCGCATTCCGACTTCCGAATTCTTTCCATTCCACCTTCCGACTTCAATATAACCCGCGCATCCACAATGCTTATTCCTTTTTCATGCACGATGACCGGGTTCAGATCCATTTCTTCAATCTCAGGGTAGGCCTCGACGATTTCAGAGCACAGCATCAGTAATTTTATGATCGCTTTTTGATCCAGGGGAGGGTTGCCCCTGGCGCCGTTTAAAATCGGAAAAGATTTGGTCTGCTCGATCATTTTTCTGGCAGTTGTTCGAGTGATGGGCAGGACGCGAAACGATACATCTTTCATGATTTCCACCATGATACCGCCCAGGCCATACATGATTACCGGTCCGAACTGATCATCGTATTTGGTCCCAATAATGATTTCAACCCCAAGATTTGCCATGGGAGACACCAGCATCCCCCTGATATCTGCGTTAGGGTTATATTTGCGTGCATTTTTGGAAATCTCTTTGAAGGCAGTGCGGATCTCTTTTTCCGTTTTAAGTTTAATCCGAACGCCGCCGGCATCACTTTTGTGCAGAATGTCCGGGGACACAATTTTCAATACCACCTCTTGACCGATTTTTTGGGCGAATTCGACCGCCTCATCTTCTGTTTGAGCCATAAGATCTGCGGATACCGGCGCGCCGTGGATAGCGAAAAGCTGCTTAGCCTCATGTTCCAGCAGAGCGTTGCGACCGTCTCTGCGGGCAGCCGAGATAATCTTTTGGCCCGCAGGTCGGGCTTTTTCCCCCCAGCTTAGTTCAAACGATTGTTTGGGATGATAGCTGTTGAGAAAGTTTCCATACTCGGCCAGCACACTGATGCAATTCACGGCGATATCAAGGGAGTCGTATACCGGGATGTTATAATACCGCAACAGCTCCAGGGCATGCGGTTTTTCGGAATTATAAAGGCTGTGAAGGACAATCGGCTTGTTGCGTTTCTTTACCATTTTGCCCATTCGGTGGGCGGCATCCTCTTCCATCAAAGACAGGCTTTCGGCAAACCGGATCCCGTAGCCGCCGAAAAGGCCGACAATCAAAAGACCGCCGACATTGGGGTCGTTTAAAATGATTTTAGCGCAATCGGCAAAGACCGACGGGTCGGCGTCTGTGCCGCCGGCCACATCCACCGGATTGGGAACTGATGCCGCCGCCGGCAGAATTTTTTTTAAATTAGCCTGAGTCTTAGCGCTTAATTCAGGGATTTCAACACCCGAATCGGTTAAAAGATCGGCGGCAATGGTGGCGTGCCCACCGCCGTCGGCCAGAATGGCGACCTTGTTGTTTTTAATCGGCGGCAGGCTTGCAAGGGTTTCTGCCGCGGGGAAGAGCATGTCGGAACAATCAACCACGATAATTCCGGCACGCTTGAAGGCCCCGGTGGCCACCTCTGATATGCCGGCCAGAGCGCCGGTATGGGAGCCCGCTGACCTTTTGCCGGTGGATGAGCGACCGCTTTTGAGCAGGATGATCGGTTTTTCAAGGGCTGTTTTGGCGGCCTGCTGGATGAACTCGCGGCCATTGCGCAAGCCCTCCACATACATCAATACGGCATTGGTATTCGGATCCTGGCGGAAAAATTCCAGGTACTCGTGAAATTGAATATCGGCTTCGTTACCGACGCCGACATAATAGGAAAATCCCTTGCGGCTTTTGATTTTTGCTTCGGTGATCAGGGTCAGCGCCATGTTGCCGCTCTGGGTGAGCAGAGCAATGTCGCCCTTGGGCGTATTCTTTAAACCCACCAGGTTTAATCTGTCATGCAGGTTGAGCATGCCGGAGGTGTTGGGGCCGATCAATCGGATTTTGTGTTTTCTGGCCACGGCTACCATCTCGCCTTCCAGTTTTCTGCCGTCCCGGCCCGTTTCCCCGAATCCGCCCGCCAGAATGACCGCACCCTTAACCCCATTTTGGCCGCAATCTTCCAATACTGCCGGCAGGGATGCGGCCGGGGTGGCCACCAGGGCCACATCCACCGGACCTTCGATATCCGCAACCTTTTTATAACATTTAAATCCCAGGATACTTTTCTCCTTGGGGTTTACGGGATAGATTCTGCCCTCGTATTTTTCATCCAGCAGGGTCCGGATCGTCTGATATCCGCGCTTGGTTTCGTTTTTGGAAGCACCGACAATGGCAACTGATTCGGCCTTCAGGATTTGTTCTAGTGACATTGTTCTATTTTCCTCATTTTTCTGGTTTCTGGTTGCTGGAAAAAATGGCACAAGGCGTAGAGCATAAATAGTTGGTTGAGTTGATTAAGTTAATTGGTTGATTGTGGTGATTGATTTTGTTAATTCTTAGTTTATTTAAATAGAACCAATCCTTCCACCTTAATCAACCATTCAACCCATCAACTTAATCAACCATTTCCACACCCCGCACCCCGAACCCTGCAACTCGTAGTCTATCTTTTTCCAATCCAAAATCCGAAATCCCAAATCCACAATCGAAGGGCCCGTAACGCGCAACGCGCACCCCGCAACCCGCAACTATTCCTTTTTCCTTTCCTCAAACTCCTTTAACGATTCCTGCCTTTCTTTGGTAGACACGCAGGCCAGGCAGGCTTCGATTTCAAAATCCATCAAGGCATCGAGACTGACTTCACCCCGGGCCATTTGCAATCCTTTTTTGATCAATTTAAGAGAAATTGCAGAATTGGCGGCAATCTTCTCGGCCATATTCCGGACTTCCGTATTAAGTTGCGCCAGGGGCACCGCTTTGTTTACCAGGCCGATTTGTAAGGCTTCTTTGCCATCGATGTACTCACCGGTAAAAAGCAGCTCCTTGGCTTTGCCGGGTCCGATTAAGTCCTGAACCAATCGAAAAGCGCCGCCGGTCACAGAGGAGGTTACCTTGGCTTCCGGCGAACCGATCCGGGCTTCTTCGGCCGCTATCCGGATATCACAGGCCAGGGCCAGTTCATAGCCGGAACCGATGGCATATCCGTTAACGGCCGCAATGGTCGGCTTCTCAAAACGAATTATTTTGCGGGACGCTTCCTGGAGTTCCTCCAGATATTCCCGGTATGCTTCCAGGGTTCGGGTCTTTGATTCCTTTAAATCCGCTCCGGTTGAAAAGGCCCTTCCTTCGCCGGTGACCACCAGCACTTTAATGCCGGAATCCTTTCCGGCATCCTCCAGAGCCGCCTGAAAATCGAGCCACAACTGCTTGTTCATGGCGTTTAACACTTTGGGGCGGTTCAATTTTATCGTCGCAATGCCCTGGTCTTTTTCATAAATAATGCACTCAAAATTCATTTTTTTCTCCAGAATGCCGATAATCGATATAGTTTATTAGTTGATTCAACTTATTCAACCAATCAACAACAATATGTATTTTGGGTTATCCGATGTTAGGCATTAAAGTCCAGACAATTACCCACGAACCGGTTTCAGGGTCTTTGTCCAGACATACAATGCCGCTGTTTTGAAATTTAAACACCGGTTTATCAATGGACCCGGTGACCAGATAGGCGGTCATTCGTTCCATAAAAGGCAGATGACCGACTAACAGGGTATTGGTATCAGGGTTAAGGGAGGCAGCGAAGCCGGCCACATCATCCATCGGCTTTAATCCTTCTACTTCTTTTACACTTTCGGTGGGATTTAGGGCGGATGCCAAAATGTCAGCTGTTTTTCGTGCTCTGGTCTTGACGCTGTGCAGGATTTTCCCAACATTTATATGATAGTTTTTGGCAACCTCGGCGATGCGCTCGGTCTCTGCGACGCCTTTTTCGGAGAGACCCTGATCGGGATCGACATCCTTTGGCAGGCTTTGGCCGTGTTGAACCAGGTACAGTGCCATGGTGTTAATCCTCCTTGTAAATTAGACTGTTTAATAATATGTAAGGTGCTTGCCGGCTAGATATGCCAATGATTTCAAAACATCAATGGTTTTTTCTAAAATATAAGTTATATTTCCATATTTCTTCGGATTTTATACTCTGATAGTACTTTAAGATTAGATCAATTGGTGAAAGTCACAAAATTTTGATTTTTGCCTATTGATGGGAACATTATATGCGGATTGTAACCAGACCGGATTTTGACGGGATTGTTTGCGCCGTCCTGCTGCACGAAGCCTTTGATATCAGGCAGCCGGTGAAGTGGGTGGAGCCCAATGCCGTCCAGCGGGGACTGGTTGAGATTCGCAAAGGTGATATCATAGCCAACCTGCCCTACGACGACAGATGTTCATTCTGGTTTGACCATCACTATACCAACCGGATATACCGATCCTTTAAAGGCGTTTTCAAAATTGCACCGTCGGCGGCCGGAATTATTTTTGACCATTACAAAGACAGGTTCAAGCGCGATTACAGTGAACTTGCTACTGCCACCGACAAAATTGATGCGGCTGATCTTTCATTGGAAGAAGTTCTACGCCCCGAAGCGCATGGTTATGTTATGCTTTCCATGACTGTGGTAAACGGCGGTGAACCCGATGAATCCTATTGGAATAAACTGATTGATCTTCTCCGCAAACATGACCTGCAACAGGTCCTTGATGACCCCGAAGTAAAAGGGCGCTGCCGCCAGGTGAGGGAGCAAAATGAAAAATATACAATCTATTTAAAAAAGAATACCCGTCTTGACAAACACGTCTCCATTACAGATTTCCGCAATTTGGAAAACATTCCAGCCGGCAATCGCTTCCTGGTTTATTCATTATTTCCCGAATCGGTTGTCAATATGAGAATCCGCTATGAAACGAAGAACAAAGAGATGATAGCCGTCAACATCGGGCACAGCATTTTTAATCGTCGCTGTAATGTGAATGCCGGCTTGTTGCTTGCCGATTTCGGCGGAGGAGGGCATCGCGGCGCGGCGTCGACCCGTTTTGAATCCAGCAAAGCGGATATCTATTTACCCCAGATCATCGAGGCCCTGAAAAGAAACAAAAACAATGAAAATTGATGAAATATGATGAATTCAAAAAAACGAATTCATCATATTTTAACCTCGGTCAACAACACGCCCAGCACGGATATCATTGTAAAAGCAAAGGCCCGCCATATACCAATAATGGCTATGGTGGATGCCCCGACGGGGGCGCTGGTGCCGAACAGCCCGGAAACAATCGCGCTGAATACCCCGACGGCTACCGCGCATAGTGCGGCCCCGGCAATGCGCTTCCAGAGCGCGGCACCCCCGGCGCCCAGGGTGACAACGATCCCGATCAGCAGCGGCACAATTACGGCAAAACCCCAGATGACCTTTAAACCCGGCAGTGCACCAAACTGATCCATATACAGCCAATCGGCAATTACAAAGATGCCTGTCCCGGCAACAGCACACAGGACGACATGCCAGTAACGGGGCCGCATGTCCGCCCGCATTTCGCTTCGCTTTCGCATCCGGCGTCGAATCGTCAGGGGCCAATTATAAAACAGATTGAATATTTTGTGCTCCAGCAACGCTCCTCTTTCCCCGAAAACTGGAACGACATGAACGGCTTCGGTGGACCAGTGTCCGGCCATAAACCTGGCCAGGGCCGGATAGCGATAGGTCATTTGGATCGGAAAGGCCAGATACCCGATGTATTTAAAGAACCCCAGAAACACCGCGATGTTATAGTCCTTGAAATTTCTTTCCCTGACGACCAGATATAAAACGTATAATCCGCGAACCAATGAGCCGGGTGAGATCGGCACCACCTGAAACAGCGCGATGATCCCCAGCCCGATGCCGTAAGCCTGGGCGCGGGGCAACTCAGGGTGGGTGACAACATAAATAATTGCTACAATTAAAGAGACAACTTGGGTCACCGGTAGCGTGCACACGTGTACCGCCAGGCTTTTTAAATATTTTTGGATATACGGTTCATCAATTTGCGCCAGGATTACCCCGGCATCTTCATTGCTGAGGAGATGCTTCTGCTTGCCCTCCGTTACCATGTCACGGAGCCACTGCTCACGCAGATCGTTATTGAAATACAAGCGGACCGGTCGTAACAAATAATAATCAAGGCGCTCTTTGGCATATGGCCAGTCTGTTAATATCTTATGAATCCCAACCGGAAGCAGGGACAGGGGCCAATGATAGATGCAGTGCCGGATTTGTTTTGAAACACTCAGGGCACGATTATCATCCAGTCGGCCGGCGCGATGCCAGTTGATTATTTTTTCGATAAATTTGGCCCGGACGGCCCGGCGCAGATAGTCAGCACTGGTCAGGATCATCCGGTAATGGGCCCGCCAAAAAGGCTGTCCCCAGATACGCCTGAAAAAACGGCCAATCACAGGAATCAGACCGAGCAGGAAAAACAGCAATGTTAGAACGGTATTTTTTTGCAATCGATCCCGGCACTGGCGGTTGATGAGATTTCTGACGCGCCAACCGGTAATTGCGCTTTTGAGCATGGTTGACCACAATGTCGGACTGTAAAGCAGTCGAATATGGTTGTGGGTAATATCCGGTACGGAATTTCGATAAATCTGCTCGGCGCCTTCCAGTTCTTCCAGCCCCCGCTCCATGCCGGCGAAATTTTCTTTATGGTCTCCAATAAACTGTCTCAGTTTTTTGATGTTGCCGCGATCGAACTGTACCAGGCTGCCGCGCAGAAGACCGGTGGCAATCAGCTTGAAATCTCCCGGGCTCATGGGTAAAAAGGGCAAAAGGGCAAGTCCGGCGCGAAAATCTACGGCGGTCAAGCCTTTGGAAGGAGAGTCTTCTGTACCACTGCGCTTTAGACAGTTCGGTTGACTTTTCCAGGTCGACCACTCATACTGTCTGGCAAATTCATGGGCGCCCATCTGATGCAAGAGCTCGACAAATTGGCGCATAAATTCCAGTTTGGCCCTGTATTCCGGCGATCCTAGTTTCTGAGGGTCCGCTTTTTTACCTTTGATCCAGCGTTTGAGGACATCCAGGTTGTCATCCACTTCCAGGCGCCAGGTGCGGCCCTCCACCCATTCGCTCAATTCCCCGCAACTGCCCAGACTGTTATCGACAAATGTTGCATAAATGTCCACAACAGCGCTCTCGGTGCCAAACTGGATCTTGGCTCCCCGGCGGATAAATTTCTGCCACAACGCCCCGGCTCTGCCTGCGGCAGGGTTTACCTGCAGCTGAAACGGTCCCTGAAAACCGACCCAGTAAAGCACGTTGCGAAACAGCAGGGAAAAAGCGCTGGGAGGAATCAGGATCTTGATGGCGTACACCCCTCCGACTTCGAGGTTGTCGATGGGGCCGGTCTCGGATTCAATACCCGTTATTTCGACCTGATAGACCTGACCGGCGAAACCACCGCCCACAAATTTTCGGATTATCAGGTGGACTTTTGCCTTGAGGGTGCTGCCAACTGCGGTTATATCATAGGCTAACCCCGTGCCGATTTCATAGCGCTCAATACGCATCGGCCGGTGCAGGGCCAGCTGTTTAAACTCTTTTTCGAGATCTTTATGAACTTCAATCGAATATTCTTTATTCATCAACGAATTCCTACCTGAATTTTGCATGCAAATAAAAAAATACTGGATCCATCATTCACAATCAGAATGTCGATCCAGGTATTCACATAATATCATAAATCGATTGATATTGGGTGATAAAATATTTAAAAACGATTCGACTTGAATCGGAGAATGGAATCAATTATACTAACGCGGCCATAATCAGTTAGACATGATGTGCTAAAATTTATAAGCTGTATTCACCGCAAAGACGCAGAGAACGCAGAGGAGTTATTTTTTTCATGTGCCGCTGATCCTCCAAAATACTGGCGGACAGGAAGGGCGGCAAATAAAAATCTGCAACCACTTCGTGGTGTGATTTGCATTCCACTCGTACTTCTGTGTACGTAAGGGAATAAATTCAATACTATTTTGCCCGCAGGGCTGTTGTTTTTCACTTTCTGACCTCTCAGCAGAAAGTGAAGAGGGAAATCTACTCTGCGCCCTTGGCGTCTCGAGCGCAGCGGGCGGTGAAACTATAGAATCGCCAAAGAAAAGAGGACAGGATGAAAAAATTGAATTACAAGAAAATCATCAGCCTTGTGCTGGCGGCGCTGACCATCCTTTTCATCCTTCAAAACATTGCGGTCATAAACATCAGCTTTCTCTTCTGGACTTTTTTTATTTCCCGCTCGGTGTTGATTTTTCTGGTGCTTTTGATCGGTATTGTTATTGGCTGGCTCCTGCGCAGCAGCCCCAAACGCAAAGCCGAATAACGTCAACGCAACGTTGACGTTATTTGTTAACAACTCATTGAGCGGTTTTCGCTCAATGAGTTACGCTTTCTTGAATGCTGATTCGGGGAAAAAGTAATACGGACACTCCTCCGGCGGTTCCTCTCCGTAATGAACAAATCCGCAAATCCGGCAGCGCCAGGTTGTTTAACCCTCATCCCCTTCAAACTCAGTTGGGTCCATTATGATCACTTATCTCAAATTATTATTGATGGCTATTTTCTGGGGCGGCACCTTTGTAGCCGGTCGCAGTCTGGCGCAAACGGTCGGCCCCTTTTCGGCGGCCTTTTTCAGGTTTGCTATTGCGTCCGTATTTCTGGTCTTTTTATTGAGGAGAGTCGAGGGTAGGCTGACCTGGCCTGAAAAAAGTCAGATTATTCCGGTACTCTTTCTCGGTCTGACCGGTGCCTTGCTGTATAATTTCTTTTTCCTGAAAGGCCTTAAGATGATTGAAGCCGGACGAGCTTCGGTGATTATCGCCAATAACCCGATTTTTATCGCCTTGTTTTCGGCTTACTTCTTCAAGGAACATCTGAATCTCGTAAAGGTTATCGGTATAATTATCTCTGTGGGGGGAGCCATCATCGTTATTTCCCGCGGCAAGGTTTTCGAAGTTCTTCAAAGCGGTTTGGGGTTGGGAGAATTATACATATTTGGATGTGTGGCCAGCTGGGTGGCGTTTTCGTTGATCGGTAAGGCCGTCATGGAAAACCTGTCGCCATTGCGTTCGGTTGCCTACAGTTCGATTGCGGGAACCTTATTTCTTGCAGTGCCTGCGTTTTTAGAAGGCGGTCTCAGCTTTTTGCATTACTCACTTTTGGAGTGGGCCAATATTTTTTATCTGGGATTTTTCGGAACGGTGCTGGGATTTCTGTGGTACTACCAGGGAATCCGGAAAATTGGACCGACCCGGGCGGGTTTGTTTATCAATTTCGTGCCGATCAGCGCGATTTCGCTGGCATTTTTATTTTTGGGGGAGCCGGTAACCATATCCTTATTGATCGGTACGCTTTTAGTTTCATCGGGAGTGTATCTGACCAATAGGCCGGCAAAGTAGTGTATTGTTTAAATCCCAAAATACAAATTCCAAATTACAAATGGTTCGACAGGCTGTTCGACAGGCTCACGGTCCTGAGCAAAGTCGAAGGACTCACCACCCTGAGCCCACCTGTCGAGAGCCTCATGGTCTACGACAGAATCAAACGACAGGGTCGAACGATCGATTTAAATAGAAAAGACAGAGCGACACACGGTGCAAGCGCCTGCGCTGCGCGAGCGATACCACAAATCTTCATTCTTCAATCTTCAATTCCGGCTTGCCCGGTTTGCTTCCTTTTGTTTGACAAAAAGTTCGATGCGTTGACTTAAGTCAAAGGTAAAAAACACATTTTTGTGTACAAAGGATATAAAGGGCAGTTGTTCATTATTAATGTGTCGAGCGCCTAATTACTCCGCCCTGAAAAATAACGATAGCAGGTGTGGATAAAACATAGTTGTCTTTAAAATCTGATGAAAATATTTTAATGTTGATCCGGGCGGATTAATTAGTCATTTCTGAAAAAGAAGTTCACAAAGGCGTATAAGTACTGAAAAGTTCTTCGAAATCTTAAAAAAATACAAAATTTTGAATGCTTAGGTGATACTATTTTTTTACATCGACATTTGAGATGAAATTAAAAAGGAAAAAAAGTATAAAAAAATGCGCAGCATAAAATAATTAATCCGCCGGACCTTCGATCTAATAACTTTCCTCAGTTCTCAAAGAACAATTTGCAACCCTAAATGTGCTATTTTTCAGGGCGGATTAATTATGTACAGAAGAATATGGCACGAAAGGATGTAAACCATTGAAAAAAGAAATTCTCAACACCGCTT
>JAFDDW010000033.1 GCA_019310665.1 Deltaproteobacteria bacterium | reverse complement strand
GAAGGATCTGATCATCTGGGCACCCTGATCGCCCGTCTGGGATTAAAAAGAGACCAATATAAAATCGTCCCCGGACTTTACTGTGTGGGAAATCCCGATCAGGATTCACCGGTCCTGGTCACCGCCAATTACAAGCTCACTTTTGACACCCTGCGCCAAGAGTTGACTTATTTAGATACCTGGGTACTGGTTTTGGATACCCGCGGTATAAATGTCTGGTGCGCTGCGGGCAAAGCACTTTTTTCAACGCAGGAGGTGGTACATCGCATAAAGCAAACCATGCTGAAAAAGGTGGTCAACCATCATCAACTCGTTTTGCCCCAACTCGGTGCCACCGGCGTATCCGCCCATCAGGTCAAAAAAGAAAGGATATTAAACGCTTTATCGCCGCAGGCAGCCGGACAGACAAATCGATGCGCCAGGTGACCTTTTCAATTCTGGAAAGAACCGTGTTGATACCGGTGGAGCTTTCTCATCTGCCAAAGCCGACATTCTGGGTACTGTTGGCTGTATTTTTCCTGTCGGGCATCGGAACAAACATTTTCTCTTTGAATGATGCCTGGTATCGGGGACTGATGGCCCTGACCGCTTATGTCGGTGGTATTTTGGCCGGTGCGGTGGCCGCACCGATTTTACTGCCCTGGATTCCGGGGCGTGCCTTCGCGCTCAAGGGCGCGTTTACCGGAATTGTTGCGGGTTCAGCAGTGCTGCTGCTTTTTAAAGGCGGCCTCATCTGGATAGAAGCCGTGGCACTGTTGTTTATAACGGTGGGCATAAGCTCCTATCTGGCGATGAATTTCACCGGCTCCACCCCGTATACGTCACCGTCGGGAGTCGAAAAAGAAATGCGAAGAGCCATCCCGCTGCAGGCCGGTGCAGTTGTGATTGCGTTGGTGGCGTGGGTAGGTGCCGCATTCGCAGGCTAGATCCGGCTACAAAACATCGGATAATGTTCGATGACTGTGTTGTGTGCCGCTTTAGGATACTCACATGCTAAAAGGTTTTGCCCGTTGGCCCGTTAGCCCGTTGGCCCGTTGGCCGATTGAATACTAAAATCCGAATAGATTCCTTTTCACGGGCTAAACCGGCTCAACCGGCAAACCGATTATTGGGCCTGGCCCTCAAATATGACTCAAGGCTTTGAAGCCGGATCTAACTAAATCTGTAAAGAGGAAAAGACATCAAAATGGAAAATTTCAGATATTTAGAAGGGGTAACGACGCTGCAGCTTGATTTGGAGGCGTGTGTGGGCTGCGGTGTGTGTGAACTCGTCTGTCCCCATGCCGTGTTTCAAATGAACGGTAAAAAAGCTGAAATCGGAGACCCTGATGGATGCATGGAATGCGGCGCCTGCGCCCAGAATTGTGCGGCCGGTGCCATCCGTGTCACCCCGGGAGTCGGCTGCGCTTCCTATATCATCCAAACCTGGATTAAGGGCAAGGAGGCCGCATCCTGCAGTAGCTCGGAATGCTGCTAAACTGGATTCTCGATTCTGGATTCTCGATACTCGATTCTGGATATTGGTTGCTGATCTCTGGCTGCTGGTTTCTGGTATCTGGCTGCTGGTCTCTGGATACTCGATGCTGGATTCTGTAGCGCAAAGAGCATAGCGCATAGTGTCGATAATTCTGAGAATTCTAACGCTATGCCCTAAGCGCCATGCGCTATGCTGGTAAATCCGAAATCCAAAATCTCAAATCACAAATCGAAAGAATCCCCAATCCGAAATCCAAAATCACAAATCCTCTGTCTTTCAGTAATTAAATTCAGGTCATCTTAAGCTCCATAGCTGCTTACCGCGATGCACACAATAGCACAATTATTAGTTCATTTGGTAAACAATATTCATTAAATGAGGATTCTTAATACTCAGCTAAAATTATTTGATAAATCGAATTTAGTAAATTATTTCAGTTTTTTAGCAGATATTTGTTGACTTAATTCTTACTATATTTTACAGCCATACAAACATAAAAAACTTGTATTGCCATCGGAATCGGTATGAAATGAGATCGAATTTCACAACCTGACCGGCACCTCTGATTCACGGCTTTTGATCGAAACCGCTATCAATCGAAACAACTGCAACGTCGAGGTTGAAATATGGAGAGCGCCAAAAGAAATCTTACGTTAATTGAGACGCGTACCGACACAATCAGCCTGGAAGAAAAAGACCCCACCATCGCTTCAGATCCCGCCAACCATGAAGTCCTCTCTCAAGAAAGAGCGGATCATTTTTCTGTCACCAGCCGGCAATCCCAGTTCGAAAAGCTGGATACAGAAATAAAAGTCGACAAAACCCAGCTTATCAACAAGTTGAATTTCATTAATTTCCAGGACGGCACCGTCTCCGTCAATTTCAAGCACCTCAGATACGATAAAAAAATTACCCTCAAGGCCACACCCCAACCCTGCATGGGCGACCTTGTCGACTGCCTGTGGATAGAAGACAAAAATATAACCCAGATATTACAATCTTACCGATTTAGCAATATTCTCATCACCAATGGACAAAAACTGCTAAATGTAGAACCGGAGGTAATCAGGATTGACGCCGTGGGAATCAGTGTTCTTCTTCCGGAGACCTGCACGGAAATCAGTTCACGCAAAGCCAGGCGCTATCTATGCCAAGGCATATCCGTGCAGCTTATTCAAAACAGCACTGTTTTCTCAGGCGCTCTTATGGATTTCAATGGGTTTTCTTTTAGGGTTAAACTGACAGCGGCACCACCACAAACCTTTGATTGGGTAAACCCTGAACAACCGGTCAATATAATCTTGTCGGGCGCAGCAGTCACCATTTTCACCGGCGAATGCATAATCGTCAGACACACCCACGGTCAAAACTCAAGAAACTACATCCTTGAGCCGCTCAAACACGAGATTCAGCGATTCAAGCAAAAAGAATTTCGCAGCGAAAGATATGTGCTAACGCCGACACCCAATATGGTATCCCGGCACCCTTTGACCGGAATGAGGGTTGACCTGAAGGTGGTGGATCTGTCCGGTTCCGGATTTTCGGTAGAAGAAGATAAATGCAACACGACGCTGCTGCCGGGCATGATTTTGCATGAACTCGAGCTGAACTTCGCAAACAGCTATAAAATTCAATGCAGCGTCCAGGTAGTTTTCCGCAAGGAGATGGTTGACCCCAGCGGTGAAAAGTGGATCAAATGCGGCCTGGCACTGCTGGATATGGATATACGCGATCATCTCAAACTTATCACAATGCTGCATCAGGCCAAAAACAAAAATTCGTACATTTGCAACGATATAGATCTTGATGCCCTGTGGGATTTCTTTTTTGAAACCGGATTCATTTACCCTGACAAGTATGCGGCGATACAGAAAAACAAAAAACAGATTAAAGAAACCTACGCCAAGATCTACACCCAAAATCCCCAAATCGCCAGGCATTTCATTTATCAGGAAAAGGGAACCATTTTCGGCCATATGGCCATGCTACGCTTTTATGATAGCGCCTGGATGATTCATCACCACGCTGCCAGGAAATCAACATTAAACAAAGCAGGGCTGATTGTCCTCGATCAAATCGGACGCATGATCAATGACTCCCACCGCCTCTATTCCCTTCACATGGATTATATGATCTGTTACTACCAGCCGGGCAACAAATTTCCCAGCAGAGTGTTCGGAGGCGCGGCAAAAAACATCGACGACCCCAAAGGATGTTCACTGGACGGATTTGCTTATCACCATTTCAACAATGCACGCTGCTCAGCGTCGGATTTGCCTGAGGGCTGGCAAATAACTGAAACCGGGTCTGAAGATCTGCGTGAACTGGCGGGCTTTTACAACCAATCGTCAGGCGGGCTTTTGCTGGATGCCCTGGATCTGGTACCGGAGAAACTATACAGCGACGGTCTAAGCAAAGAATACGAACAGCAGGGCTTAACCAGGCTGCGCTATCTTTACTCCTTGAAACGCAACGGGCTTCTTAAAGCAGTCTTTTTGGTAAATAAATCTGACGTGGGTTTGAATCTTTCAAATATCACCAACTGTGTCAAGGTATTCGTAATGGACTCCGAGGGGGTCGATGCAGAGATTTTACAGGCGGCCATCTCAAAAATAGCAATTATGACCGACAAAAAGAACTTTCCCGTCCTGATTTATCCGGCGGCCTTCGCAGACGAAAAGCAAATTCCATATGATAAGACTTACAACCTCTGGATTTGCAGCCTGCAATATTCGGATGCTTATTTCAGGTATTTAAAGCGCCTGGTACGGTTCATATAGTGTTCTTGCCGAGTTACGCGGACTAATTAGGTAGAACACTTTCTCCTATATTCATATTGGCTTAAATCACAAACTCCAAATATTATTTGATATTTGTTATTTGGTGCTTGGAATTTTTTGTATCTAAAGATGACACTATCTTTAAAGACGTTGTCGGCTTTTTAAATGTAACTAGGGGTAACAATAGTAGGGTTTACGGCCCCGGCAGGCAATCAACGGCGTATAGTAAAATACTCGCGAATCGTTGAAAAAAATCTTGACCTCTTCAAGAAACTTATCAAAGTTCCCGTCGTATTCCTCAAACGGATAACCCGAATTTCTTCCGCCAATTTCGGCCTTTTGCATGGAAAAAAACTTTTCATTCTCTTTTAGCGCGCCAAAAAACATATTATGCGCGCTGAGACTCACATCAATTTCATCGAACCCTAAATCATAAAGAAAAGAATACAGTTTTACCCCCACATAGGGATCAAAATTACAATTTTTTTCAAGCCAATTCATAACGCCGCCGGTGGCTCGGCCGAGGCGCTCGGGCAATCCGTAATGCCGCAGGCAATTGCAGTCCAGATCAATCAGGCAAATAATCCCGCCGGGCTTTAGAATTTTGGTAATGTTTTTGACAATATCGAAGCTGCCCTCAAGATAATATTCGAGGACAAAACGAACCCAGATAAAATCGAAATGCCCAAGGTCCTCAAGCGGTTGGCGAATGTCGGCGACAACATACTCGATGCTTTCATTGCTGTAATGGGTTTTGGCATATTCAATCCGCTGCTCTGCAATATCAACACCGATGGCCTGGCCCTCCGGTTGCACCAGCCGGTTTAGATGGAAGGTGGTTTTACCCGCGCCACACCCTAGGTCGGCAACCCGCATATCGGGTTTAATGCCGGCCCATAGGGCTTGTTTTTCAACAATTACCGCATCCGTCTTTAAATCCAGACGCACGGCTTCCTGGTCATCTTCCATCAAGTATTTTCGATGATTTTTCACTCAATCTCCTGGTTAATAATCTCCGTAAATCTCGATCCCGGCTACACCGGATCTGGTTTCGTCCCACGGTGTGTGGTCGCGTGCAATTAAATATAAATAAAATGATAACTGTTCGAATTATTATAAATCCGGATTTTTGTCAAACCATTGTCGCCAAAAGTACGGCCCTAAACAGATCCAAATTCCAACATTCCATCATTGCATTTAAGCGGCAAAAAAACAGTGCCATTAAAACTACATGATTTCATTATATTATAGAAATCCCGCGGCTCTGAATTATATCCTTGAAAATAATAAACGCCCCTGATAATTCTAGAGCTGTCACAGGGTTGTGACAATCACTATGACGACCAAAGGAGTAGTAATCATGACAAATCATTTGGGCGATGACAATAATGAAGAAAAAGAAGAGAGCTTTGCCGCACTGCTGGAAGCTTACGGTCCGGGTATGGACGCCGATGTCAGCGTCGGAGATAAAATCCGCGGTAAAATTATATCCATCGGCAAGGACTCTGTTTTTGTCGATACCGGCACCAAAATTGACGGAGTGGTCGACAAGGCCGAATTACTCGATAAAAACCAGGAACTGGCACTTAACGAAGGCGACATGCTGGAACTCTATGTCGTGGCCCTGTCGGATGACGAAATCAGGCTGTCAAAGGCGATGTCGGGCATTGGTGGTTTAAATATGTTAAAAGAAGCTTATGAAAAATCCGTACCGGTAGAGGGTAAAGTCAGCGAAACGTGCAAAGGCGGTTTTCGGGTGGAAGTCCTGCAGCGAAAAACATTTTGTCCCATCAGTCAGGTCGATATCAATTTTGTGGAGACCCCCTCGGACTACGTCGGTCAAACCTTTAATTTTTTAATTATCACCTTTGAAGAAAATGGCAGAAATATTGTCCTTTCCAGGCGCAAACTTCTGGAACACGAGCAGGAAAAAGCCAGAAAAGAATTTTATCAGACCTTAAAGGTAGACGACATTTTAGACGGCACCGTCACCAGGCTAATGCCCTACGGCGCTTTCGTCCGCCTGTCGCTCGGAGTGGAGGGGATGGTGCATGTCTCGGAGCTGAGCTGGTCAAAAACGGCCAAACCGGAATTGCTGGTCAATGTCTCAGATACCGTCCGGGTTAAGGTTATCGGCATCGAGCCTGATAAAAGACCCGGAATGCTAAAAATCAGCCTGTCAATGAAACAGCTCACCGAAGATCCTTGGGTCAGTATCGGCGAACATTTTCGCGAGGGAGATAAAATCCAGGGAACCGTCACCCACTGTACAAATTTCGGGGCCTTTGTGGAACTTGCCCCCGGTATTGAAGGACTGGTCCACATCAGTGAAATGAGTTATAAAAAGCGGGTGCTAAAATCCGAGGATGTCGTTACCGCCGGCGAAACCGTGTCGGTTTTGATCAAAGAGGTGGACCTTGACAAACGGCGTTTGTCGTTAAGTATCCGGGATGCTGAAGGCGATCCGTGGGTCGATGTGGCCGAAAAATACACCATCGGCAAGGCTGTGAAAGGCATTTTGGAAAAAAAAGAAAAATTCGGTTATTTTATTAATCTGGAACCCGGCATCACCGGACTTCTTCCGAAATCGAACCTCAAAAAAGCCGACAAACCGGCCGAACTTGAAAAACTCAAAGAAGGCGACGCCATCGCGATTATGGTCGAAGCTATCAACCCGGGGGAAAGGAAAATCACCCTGACGCCGGCCGATACGGCCGATGAGCAAAACTGGCAAACGTTTTCAGACGCTTCCACCTCCTCCCTGGGAGCTCTGGGCGAAAAATTGCAGCGGGCTCTGGACAAAAAAAAGAGTGATTAATACCATGCCCGTTGTCGAGGCCCGAAACATAACCAAAACCTACACCATTGCAAACCGAGAAATACGCGTGCTGGACGATGTATCCCTTTCGGTGGCCGAGGGTGAGTTTTTAGTTGTCGAGGGAAGCAGCGGCAGCGGCAAGACCACTTTGCTGAGTTTGTTGTCAGGCCTGGACAAACCATCGTCCGGCAGAGTTCTATTGGAAGAAATGGATATCACCGAGGCCTCCGAGGATGATCTGGCCCCGCTACGCAATGAAACAATCGGTTTTGTCTTTCAGTCATTTCATCTCGTTCCGTCCTTAACGGCCCTGGAAAATGTCATGTTTCCGGCTGAGATCAGGCGTGATCCCCAAGCCCATGACAAAGCTGCCGAGCTGCTAAAACGCGTTGGTTTGCAAAAACGCAGTGACAACTATCCGCACCAGCTCTCCGGTGGCGAAATGCAGCGAGTGGCCATGTGCCGGGCTGTCATCAACAATCCCAAAATTATCTTTGCCGATGAACCCACCGGCAACCTGGATTCAGAAAACGGAAAGGCCGTTCTGGATTTACTGCTGGAATTTAAAAAAGAACACCAGACCACCCTGGTGCTGGTAACCCACAGCATAGATATCGCCAGGATTGCCGACCGCATGATTATCCTCAAGGATGGACGGATTTCATAATATGAAAAACGGAATCCTACATCCTCGATTTATAGTACGCCAGATCGTCCGTTCCCGGCGGCAGGCGATTGTATTTGTTCTGTGCGTGGCGCTTTCCATTGTCACCCTCATCTCCTTAAACGGGTTTTCCGCCAGCGTTAATGCGTCACTGCTCAATGACGCCAAGACCCTGCATGCGGCCGACATCATCATCCAGTCCTATTACGAGATTTCACCGGGAACGGTAAACACAGTTAGGCAGTTTGAGGATCAAAACGAAATTATCGGCCACCGGGTCTGGGAATTTTATTCCGTCGTTCGCAACCGGAAAGGCCGGGATTCTTTGCTGGCCAAGTTGAAAATAGTGCAGCCGGGATATCCGTTTTACGGCCAGGTTGTTTTGAAATCCGGCCGCAAATTTGCCGGTGTTCTTACGCCGGGCAGCATCATCGTCGCCCAGAGGCTGCTTGATCGGCTCAATCTGAAGGTGGGAGACCCCTTGCACGTCGGCAGCACCACCTTGACAATTAAAGATGTTGTCCTGCAGGAACCGGATCAGCCGGTCAATATTTTCTTATTGGGACCTCGCATATTCATAGCAGCCGCCGATATCGACCGTTTGGACCTGGTCAAAAAGGGAAGCCGGGTGCGCCACTTTTATCTGATCAAGGTTTTGCAGGAAGACAAAATCCGTTCGATTGCCGACCGGTTAAGGGATGTTTCCGATGCCGAGCAGGAGCGCGTCGATACCTACCGAACCGCACGATCACGTATTAAGCGGTTTTTTGACAATCTCTTTTTTGACCTGAGCCTGATTTCCATATTCACGCTGCTGCTGGCCGGCATCGGCATCCAGAGTGCCTTAACTGCCTTCTTAAAGGAGAAGGAAAAAACAATCGCCATTATGAAAACTGTGGGAGCTAAAAGTCATTTCATCACCCGCCAGTATATTTTTATCCTCTCTATTCTGGGATTGGCGGGAACAATTATTGGGCTGCTGGCCGGCCTTTTACTCCAAAGTGGTCTAGATGTTCTTTTCAGAGGTTTTCTTCCTGAAAATATTGCCCTGATCATTTCCTGGAGAGCGGTACTGGAGGGACTGTGCCTGGGGGTACTTGTCGTTGGCCTTTTCTCGTTTATACCACTGCATCGATTAAAAGACATCAAACCGGTTATTATCTTCCGCAAAGAGCGAATTCGGTCGCAAGCCAGGCTGCCCATTTATCTGAGTGGATTTCTAATATTAGCCTTTTTTGTGTTGCTGGTATTCTGGCAGGTCAACGAACTCAAAACGGCCCTGTATTTTATTCTGGGAGTCATTTTGCTGATTGTCATCACCGCTGTTTCGACGGGAGCGGTCTTGTTGATCCTCAAACGCTCAAGGGTTCGCTCCCTCTTGATCCGGCAGGCGATCAAAGGCCTGTTTCGACCGAAAAATGCCACCCGACCGATCATTATCACTCTGACCGCGTCGTTTGCCGTTATATTTGCCATTTATTTAATCGAACAAAATCTGGATGCCAGCTTTATCCAGTCCTACCCCGGGGATGCGCCCAACGTATTTTTTCTCGACATTCAACCATCCCAGCTGGAAAAATTTTCCGATGTACTGGGCCTGCCGGCTCAATATTATCCCATCATCAGGGCTAAAATTATGTCCATCAACGGTCAAAAAATAAATCGGCAACAGGAACGGCGGCGACGCGGCGACAATCTGGCCCGCACGTTTAACCTCACCTATCGCAATCATCTACTGGAAGATGAAGTCATCGTAAAAGGAGGCCGTCTTTATCAGAAGAGTTGGGGGGACCGCCAGGTTTCGGTTATGGATACGGTGGCCGACAGCAATCAAATGAAGATAGGGGATAGTATCACTTTCAAAGTCCAGGGGGTGCCCCTGCAGGCCCGTATCTCTAGTATTCGCTCCCGGACGCGGGAATCTATCCGCCCGTTTTTCTATTTCGTATTCCCCGATAATACTTTGCGGGATGCTCCCCAAACCATATTTACGGCGGTCAGAATCGCCAAACCGCAAATCTCGGCTTTGCAAACAAAAATTGTAGAAAACTTTCCAAACATAAGCGTTATTGATACGACTGAATTGCTGATGATTTTCACAGGCGTTGTCAAAAAATTATCTCTGATTATCCGGTTTTTTGCCGCCTTTAGCATCGTCGCGGGCATTTTAATTATTCTCAGTTCAATCCTGGCCACCCGTTACGCCCGAATCCAGGAGGCTGTTTACTATAAAATTCTGGGAGCAAGGAATAATTTCGTGGTCAAAGTGTTTACGCTCGAGAATCTCGTCCTGGGTTTGGTGAGCACCGGCCAGGCCCTGCTGATCTCACAGGCCGCTAGTTGGCTGATCTGCATAAAGGTTATGAATATATCTTATCAGCCTTTTATCATTGATAGCATCTTGTTGCTTGGGGTAACCTTATTGCTGGTGGTGACGGTGGGATTATTGCCTTCTATTTCAATCCTGCGCAAGAAGCCGGTGGTGTTTTTAAGGGAGCATACTCAGGAATGATTCGATTGCGGATTTGGGATTGGGGAATTAATACCTGGATTTTGCACGAGTCGGAGGCTTTCATATGCAAGGCACTTAAGGGCGAGGCCATAGTGCACTATGCCGAGCCCTTAATAACGAAGCAGATGGAAGCCTCCGGCTCGCCCGCAGGGTGAAAATTAATGAGATAAAA
>JAFDDW010000670.1 GCA_019310665.1 Deltaproteobacteria bacterium | reverse complement strand
CCAAGACCGGCCGGTGGTTTACAATGCCCGACAGCCAGGAGAAATTATTGGCTGGTCCGGACTGATCGGTCGGGATGTTTATTCCGCTACAGCAGAATGCACGGAATCTACGAATTTACTCAGATTTGATCGGGAGAGCTTTCTTACAATCTTGAAAAAAAATCCGGCCAATGAAGCGCTCCTGTTTAGACGGCTGGCCGAAATGCTGGGCAATCGTTTGCTTGAGCTCTATCCGACCATCACATGATTTTGCATGATTACCTAAGGTCGTGTCCCACAAATATTCAATTTTCAATTCCGGCTTGCCGGGCTAAGGGATGAATAGATTGGTATTTTTCTCATGCTCGACCGTTGAAGTGGGCATCGGACCATAGTCATGACCCGGCCACACGATGGTATCTCCGGGCAGGGTGAAAATCTTCTCCCTAAAAGACATCCGCAACTGCAATCTTGATCCGCCCGGAAAATCAATTCTTCCCACCGCCCCCACAAACAGGGTATCTCCGGTAAAAATATGACCTTCGGTGTAAAGGCATATGCTTCCCGGAGTGTGCCCCGGGGTATGAAGTACTCTCAATTGGGTCTTGCCGACCCGGATAAGATCGTCATCATGCAGCCTTACATCAGGGCGGGGAGATCCTTTGCCGCCCAGAATCCTGGAAAAGGTTTTGTGCATCACTTTTCCCAGGCGATCGGCGTCCAGTTCGTGAATAAGGAGTCTGGCGCCGGTGGCCGCTTTGAGCGCTTCATTTCCGGCCGTGTGGTCTGAATGACCGTGTGTGTTAATGATGTGGGTTATCCGGTATTGCAGCCGTTGGGCTTCGGACAGAATGCGATCGGTTTCAAAGGCCGGATCTATCAACGCACAGGTTTTGGAAACCTCGTCGCCGATCAGGTAACAAAATACAGCCATCCTGGCCAATCCTATTTGCTTAATTACCATATTATTCACATCCTTACGGATCGAAGGTCGAAACCGAAAAACCGTCTCAGAGTGCGCCGGAGCCAAGACGCATATAGCGAAGCGGCAATTATCTGCAATCTGCCGGTGGAGCAACGCCGGAGTCACAGATTATAGCGGTTGTCATAAATATGTTCCGTTTGCCTGATTTCTTAAAAGGAGAGAATAAAATATATAACATCCTCAAATTATTTCAAACATGACAACCGCTATATTATTAGAGCGTTTGGATCAGGCCATATTGGACGTTATCAACAACCCGGAGAAGACACAACAAACTACCGCTATCGGAACGTTATTTTGACAGACGCTCTATTTAGGAGCATTTGCCCTGGGCGGCTTCATTAACCCCTGTCTTGGCAGAAGTCAACAGGATAAGAAAATCGGCGGAAAAAATACCAATCCAAGTTTGTTGACAATTGTATGGAAGCGCCTTAGGTTTACGGCAACTGTACACCGGTTTGCCGGTTTGCCCGATAATAAAGTAGAGTTTTAGATGATTTTTTACCGGCCAACGGGGTAACAGGCTCAACCGGTCAACCTTCTTATTATGTGAATGGAGATTTTAATGTTTGAAACCCGTGAACAAGTACTTGAAAAAATAATGGTCCAACCTAAACCCAGCTGCCCTCACTGTGGGGTAGAAATGAACCTGTGGGAGGTTCCGCCGATGAACGTCGGCGACGGTCTCGGCTGGGGGGCGCCTTTCCTGTATTTATGCTTTAATGACGATTGTCCGCTGTATCAGCAGGGCTGGGACCATCTGAAAGAAAATTATGCCCATCACGCCTCCTATCGCTGTATGAACTATCCGGGTACCGAGCAATACGAGTTGATTCCGGTGTTCAGCAATCAGGGCGGACGGGGCCAGATTATCGATGAAGAGATAATGGCCGAGCAGGAAGCCATCAAAGAAGCCACCAAAACCGGGTTTGCCATGCTGGCCGAATGTTTTGTCAGAAAAGACGGCCCCACCGTTCTCACCATCCTGATGGATTCAGCCCACCCCAACCGGGTGCGCCAAAAAGCGGCTGAAATGATCGGGGACATCGGCGAAGTGGAAGCCATCGAGCCTTTGCGCAATGTCAAATTCGGCAATGAACTGGTCCAAAAAGAAGTCGATGCGGCCATTTCGAAAATTCACGCCAAAAATTTTACCCGTGAGTGCCCGTTTTGTGCCGAGATTATTAAAAAACGGGCCAATGTATGCAAGCATTGCGGAAAAGAAGTGGCGGGGGTGTGACCCCGCGATCGCTTTGCTAAAGGGCCATCCAAACTTTCCACCCGGGTATACCGCATTGCCGCCAATAGAATCAAAAAAACCTGACTAAGAGAATATCAGTCAAAAAATTGCCGAACACTGCAGATACCCTTAAAGGGCAATAACTGAATTTTCACTATCCCCAAATGGTGTAGGCACAAATTTGTCTGCATCTCCATCATTTTGCCAGTTCCTATTATCTAACAAATAACGAAACTGGTAGTCTCGCCCTTTTTCCAGATTTAAAGTCGCCGTAAAGGCGCCCTTTTTTAGCTTTTTC
>JAFDDW010000669.1 GCA_019310665.1 Deltaproteobacteria bacterium | reverse complement strand
CACATGGCCAACTACGACATGGATACCTTTCGCCGGTATCGTGCTTGACAGCAGCTTCTTATCCCGTTTCCACGTTCCATAGGAGCGCCTTGAAGCCGTCCCTGAAGGCGACACCGCACTTCTTGCTGCCGGGCTTCGACTGGATCCTGCGGTTTCTTTATGGGCAAGGCCCTCTGCGCGAACGGGCATTGGTGTACTGCCAGGCATCGCCGGTTATTTCTTTACCAACCCAGGGTGGTTTGCCAAGATCCAACATCTTGCGATAATCTTCTTCGTGCTCGAATTCGACTTCCGCGATAACCAGGCCCTCGTTTTCCCCTTTGTATTCATCAACTTCCCATAGAAACTCACCATACTCTATTTTATGTCTTCTCTTTTCTATCGGATGGACACAGAATTCAGCGATCACCTTTTGCACTTTTTGTGTATCATTCAATGTAAATTCAAATTCCTTTATGGTTGACAACCCTTTATTTGTGATCACTATTTATCGTAGGCGTCATTAAATCCAGTGTCTTTGACGGAGATCGAGATTAGGACTGTTGAAGCTCATGGGAGGCAATAACCATGAATTATTTTAGAATTTTTCTTAGCGTTGGGCTTATTATCCTTTTTGGTGCATCGGCTCAGGCCTTCTATATTCATCAAGGTATACATGGAATGAAATGGGGCAGCTCCATCTCAGATTACGATGGGTTAATCCAGGTGCATAAAAAAAACCAAGCCGCCTTTTATGTTAAATCAAACACGCTCTATCATACTGCCAACCAGTCGGTTCCCCGGGTTTCTTATGGTTTTTATCGGAATCAATTATATGCAGCATTCATCAAGCTGCGCTCAGTCGACCAATTCTCCCATTTGGTGCAGAAATTTTCTGAGAAACATGGAAAACCCAAAATTACATACAAAGATGCAGGCCGGCAATTAGTTTATCGCTGGAAAGTCGCAGATGTGAAAATAAAACTAAAAATGAAAGATTCCGTCAGGGAATACAAGCTGGCCTTTTACTATTCACCGCTTGCCGACAGCCTCAACCGGGAACAGTTGGAGCAAATACCGGCCAAAGCCTATGGCCCGGCTCCATCTAAAGAAGCTGATACTGTCAAATCAGTTCCATTACTTGACTATTAATCATAATGATTAAAACGACATATGCTTATGATTTATTTACTTTACTTCAAAAATATAAAGATCTTGTTTTGCTAATGTCTATTTTACGCGCTTGAAGGCTTGTATACCAAAAAAGATTAATGCGATGCCAAGCAACCAGAAAAATAAAGGCGCAGCTATGAGGAATTCAGCCATGCGTTGAATGTATACCGATGGAATAGTGTCAATCCAATCAAAATATTTTTGATCCAGTACATCATTAAGACGGATATTTCTAAAAACAAAATCATTAGATCGGCCTAACTTTAAGGTCGCTGATATGAGCTGGTAACACAAAAGAAAGAAGGCCGCGATTATAAAAAGGAAACCAGTAACACCTAATTTAGACATCTTTATTTAGCCTTTCTTGGTCAGGTAATAAATTCATTCAGGAATATGGGGAGGTCGGGAAACCCGGGCCTGGGATAGAAATAAGGCTCGCACAGTCCCAGGTAGAGAGGAAATTCAGGAATCTTTGCCCGCATAAAAAAGACCCGCCATTTAGCATCGGGTGCGGACAAAATCCTGG
Organism: Deltaproteobacteria bacterium; assembly: GCA_019310665.1. Classification (GTDB taxonomy): domain Bacteria; phylum Desulfobacterota; class Desulfobacteria; order Desulfobacterales; family JAFDCJ01; genus JAFDCJ01. The sequence continues at coordinate 828 of JAFDDW010000669.1, read as the reverse complement.
TTAGTAAATTTGAGCTATCGGCTTAGTTTTTCCCAGGTATTTTAATTCACGCGAAACATCTCTGTATTCCAAATCCAGCGATTTCAGGTCAGAACGAATTTTGGTCCTTTGCTCGTCATTCAGATTATTCGAATACAGCTCCTCTTCTTTTTTGTTTATTTTTCGCTCTATTTTTTTCAGGCGTCTTTGGAGGGAGACGATTTTGGACTCATATTCGTAAAGCTCTTTTCCTTTTCGGTAGCCGATTCGAAAACCCGGTTCAAACTCGGGTGGACAAACATACCGGTATGCTCGACCCTGACGTCCCAACTCATAGCCATTTTCTTCAGAGCAGTACAATTGCATGCCATCTTGGTAGCCGGCTCTAAAGTCCTTTTCAACTCGGAGAGGACAAACTGACTTATAGGGGAGCCCCTTTCTTCCCAGTTCAAAGCCTTTTTGTTCCGTGCAGTAATACTGCAACCCTTCGGCATGCCCCTGGTAGTAGGCCTGGCGGTCCGCAATAACGCCATGCTCCAGGCAGGGTTTGGCGCGTTTTTGAAATACAGTTCGCGGTGTCCCCTGCATTCCATCCATGCGGCCGATTTCGAACCAGTCTGTCAACAGACAATCCTCTTTAGATACCGTAGCGCAGCCAGCCAAAAGAAGCATAATTGCCAGGGCTGGGATAATACCAATAATTTTTTTCATCATGCTTTCCTTATGTTGAACTAATCGGGTAGCGCAGGCCCCAAATGTCGACTTCCGGCCTGAGAATATTCAATTCTATCGATTATATTTAACATCGTCCAAAACGGGGAAAACTTTAAAACTCAGGCAGGAAATTAT
>JAFDDW010000668.1 GCA_019310665.1 Deltaproteobacteria bacterium | reverse complement strand
GTGAATAGTAACAAGTGTCCAGTAATGAGTGACGAGTAAATAGTGACAAGTGACAAGTTTTAAAAATTATTTCAAACGTCTTAAAGAGTTCTGTAGCCCCAATGATCATTCTCGAAATTTCTTCAATGTTCAGCCAGATAGGTTTCAATTTCCTCAACGAATCGGTCGAAGTCATCTCTGCCGTTTTTGATGTTTTCGATCAACCGGTCGTCGTCTATGGACCAGTATCGATGAATCAGGCTGTTTCGAAAATCGAAAAACGGTTTCAATCGCTGAAACATGTCTGCGGAAATAAGCCCGTGCTGGTGCGCCTTCACGACAGAATCGATATATCCGGAGACCGCTATACCCTTTTCCTTCGCCAAGATATGCTGGATCGTGTTGGACATCGCCTCGGCAAGCTCGATCAGAAGGTATTTGGCGGCCTTCAGCGGCAGCGATTCGGCCTTCAACTCGTTTTGATCGATCAGCTCGTTCAACTCCGAACTGTTTTTTCTAATTTCGGCAAAATAGCTTTTGATTCGAATTGGATCCGTCTTCATGCCAATACCTCCTGCATAAGCCCCTCGCACTCCCGAAACCGCGTTCCGTAACGCTCCAGAAAATCACAGCGGGCCTCCGGGTTCTTATCGACCAGAATCCTGTCCGCCTTTAGCACATTTCGCAAATAGAGCAGGCCGAAAATATCACCGCGTTCGACCAAGGTATTCAAGATGCGGACATCGAAGCTGTCAGGCGCAATGCCCGTCTTTTTATGCAGGTCGACTTTGAGGTCAGCAGACAATTTGTGCGGATCGGCATCCGTTACAGAATAAACTGCGATATCAATGTCGTTGCCCTTTTCCCCTGCGGCCGCCGACCCGTAAAGGTAGGCGAAAAGGACCCTTTCCTCGTTTTCAAGAGTTTCTACGATGGTATTGATAGGCAGTTTTTTTGACATAGAGCCGTCTTCGTCACTTGTCACTATTCACTCGTCACTATTACTTATCACTTCAGCTATATTCTTTTGTTCTTCTGCGGTTAAATACGGATGCATGGGAAGGCTGAAAATTCGCCAGGCGCAGTCTTCACTGATTGGAAAATCACCTTTTTTATAGCCCAAAGAAGAAAATGCACTTTGCAAATGCAATGGCTGTGGATAGTAGATGGCGGTGGGGATCCCGGCCTCTTTTAAATTATTTTGTAATTCAGTGCGCTGCGGTTCATCGGTGGCAAGGACCGAGTATTGGGCCCAGGCGCTGGTTGCACCCGGCGGGACTGATGGGACCTTTATTGGGGAGAAAGGACCAAGCAACGTAGCATAGCGATTTGCAACCTGTTGGCGTAATTCTATTTCTTCCGGAAATATATCAAATTTGGCTAAAAGGATGCCGGCTTGCAGTGAATCCAAGCGACCGTTAATTCCGATACGGACATTGTCATATTTATGGTCACCCTTGCCGTGAACTCTCAACGATTCCATAACCGTGGACAGTTCATCATCGTCGGTAAAGCACATACCGCCATCGCCGTAGCAACCCAGGGGTTTGGCCGGAAAAAAAGAGGTACAGGCGATGTTGCCGAATGAGCAGGCTTTCGTGCCGTTTAGCTGCGCTCCAAAGGATTGCGCCGCGTCTTCAATGACAAACAGATCGTGTTCTTGGGCGACTGAACCGATACGCTCGTAGTCAGCCGGCAGGCCGAAAATATCGACGCCGATCACGCCTTTGGGGGTGATCGGTAATGGGTGCCCGTTTTCGTCCTTCGACGTCGAACTTCGCCGCGGCACGTTGGTATTTAAGTTAGCGCAAGGAATTGGATATATCATCGGATCGTTGTTTTTAACAGCCTGAATGGCGAGATCTAGCTTGGCCGGATCGATGTTAAAGCTTTCGGAATCAATGTCTACAAATACCGGAACGGCGCCCAGCAGGCTGATAACTTCCGCTGTTGCAATAAACGTAAACGGAGTCGTAAAGACGGCGTCTCCCGGACCAATCCTACAGGCCAACAGAGCCATCAGCAAGGCATCGGTACCCGAGGCACAGCCGATGGCGTGTTTTACGCCGACATATTCAGCCAGGCGACTTTCGAGGGTTTTGATTTCCGGCCCCATGATGTATTTGCCGTGGTCAAGAACGGCCTGAATATTGGCTTCAATCTTATCCCGGATACGATTTTGCTGGGCCGCGAGATCAATAAATTGCAATTTAATTAGCTCCTGAGCTGGTGAGTTTGTGAGTAGACAAATTTACAAAATGAGATGTATGAGTTTACGCGCTTATGAACTCTTTTGTGACCTTACGTCATCCTTAATTCGTTTCACATGGCCGCGACCCAGTCCTTTGACTTCACAGTCGAGCTCAAAATAGCGGCGGATGGTGTCGTCATCGAGAATCCCAAAGCAATCGATTACCGCGAGAGGTTTTGCTGCCATTTTGACGATTTCATCCGGGTCCAGGGCAAGATAATCATGGTGTCCAACGGCAATAACCATGGCATCGGCACCTTGAAGCGCTTGGGCTAAG
>JAFDDW010000667.1 GCA_019310665.1 Deltaproteobacteria bacterium | reverse complement strand
AGTCAATGGAAACCGTCAGAGGAAAAAAACCGCATCGCCCTGCCCTTCTTCGGCTTTATTACGCCGGGCGCCGAAGCCACCCGTCAGGCTCTGGAAGAACTGGGATACGAGGTCGTCGCCTTTCATGCCAACGGAACCGGCGGTATGGCCATGGAGGAATTGGCGCAGGAGGGCTATTTCCACGGTATTCTGGATCTGGCAACCCACGAACTGGCCGATGACTTGCTGGACGGCTATTGCGGTGGAATCGGTCCGCAACGCTTCGAACCGGTGCCGGGCAGATCAATTCCCAGACTGGTGGTCCCTGGCGGACTCGACTGTGCTGTATTGGAATTTACGCGCAACAATATTCCGGAAGAATACGAGGACCGTAAAATCTTTTTCTATGATTTTCGTTCCGCCATCCGCCTGAACGTCGAAGAGACCACTTATTTGGCTATTCAGCTGGCCGAAAAACTCAATAAGGATCCCGCCAATATCAAAGTACTGGTACCTACCCGGGGCTGGTCCGGCGCCGATAAGAAAGACGGTCCCTTGCACGATCCGGACATGAATCAGGTCTTTCTTCAGAAGTTCAGACAAGTTATAGATTCTCAAATCGAAATCCAGGAAGTTGACCATCACATTAACGATAAAGCCTTTGGGCAGATTGCCGCAACTGTGATGGACAATATGATCCGAGGGTATAGCGCATAGAGCAGAGGGCATGGGGCAGAGCGCATAGAGATGGTAAAAGTTGCGACGAGATGCTCACTGAATCCCCGTGACTGCTAACCTGAATTCCTGCGAAGCAGCTGACGACCAACCTTTCAATTTTGAGCTATTTTAAAGGAGGAGAATTTGGCGAATCCACCAACAGCACTGATAGTTGCCACCATGGACACCAAAGGCCAGGAGACCATGTACCTGGCAGATTGCACCAACAGCACTGATAGTTGCCACCATGGACACCAAAGGCCAGGAGACCATGTACCTGGCAGATTGTCTTAAGACCGAAGGCATTGCGGTTACAATTATGGATGCCGGAATTAGAGACCAATGCCCGGTCCCGGTTGATATTCCACGCGAAAAAGTTGCTCAAGCCGGTGGAAAATCCCTGGAAGAGGTTCAAACTATCGGTCATGAAGGCCAGGCCCTCGAAGTCATGACCAACGGCGCCATTCAGTGCGCCCGGGAACTGCACCGCCAAAATAAAATTCAAGGCGTCATCAGCCTGGGAGGCTCCATGGGCACCACCCTGGGCAGCGGGGTCATGCGCAGCTTTGCGGTAGGTCTTCCCAAGGTCATGATATCCACCATGGCCTCACGCGACACCCGGGCATTTGTAGGAACCAAAGATATTTTCATGCTGCATTCGGTCTGCGATCTTGTGGGCCTGAATCGCGTCACCAAAAAAATCCTGCGCAACGGGGCCCTGGCCCTGGCGGGTATGCTGCGCTCGGCGGTACCGGATGACGCAGCAGAGCAAAAATCCCTGGTATTTGTCTCCACTCTAGGGACCACCGAAGCCTGTGCCCAGCAGGTCCGCAAAACCCTGGAAGAAAAAAACAATGAAGTCGTCATCTTTCACACCGTGGGATCCGGCGGAAAAGCCATGGAGGAAATGATCCAGCAGGAAAATGTTTCTGTTTTAGTGGATCTGTCGCTGCATGAAATAGCAGACCATCTGTTTGGTGGTGACTACGATGCCGGTCCCAAGAGGGGATCTGTAGCCTTAGATCAAAAAATCCCAACCATACTGGTCCCGGGGAATATTGACTTTCTGGTGACCGGTCCCGTGGAAAATGCACAAAAGCAATTTCCCAATCGCCCCTATCACGTTCACAATGCGGCAATTACGGTCGTCAGAACAAAGCAGGAGGAAATAGAGATGTTGGCGCAAACCATCGCCGGTTTGTGCAACAAGGCAAAAGGAACTGTGAAAATTTTAGTGCCCATGAACGGGTTTTCGGCGTTCGATCATAAGGAAGGCCCCCTGCATGATCCTGAGGCGCCTGAAATTTTTATAAAAATCCTGGAGAAAAGCCTTGATGACAAATCCTGTCTGAATGCTTTGCCTTTCTATATCAATGACCCTGAATTTGCCCAGGCAATCATAGATATGTCTTTCCGGATCAATCCTGATATTTCATAAACTTTAGTAAAATCTTATGATTTTCGTTCATTTTTCGGTATGAATCTCATTGTTGGGTGTATCGAGAAAGGGTTTGGCGAGTTGCCGGATTTTTTCAAAAAACAGATTTCATGCGGACGCTTTTCTTCGCTGGGCAAGTATTTTAACCATCATGGCACCGATACCCATGGGATCGATATCTTCCGACTTCAATTTTGTCAGGGTATCCACGAAAGCCCTGGCCGGCGGGGAAAGGGCCTGGTCCTTTAAATACGCAATGCTGACATCTAAATATATTTGAGGATTTTTTAACGGCACTTGAGCCATTTTTTTTTCTCCAAGCTCCACTGCTACCGCTTCCTTTACCACAATCGAGATGCCGTCCCCACGCTGAACCAGTTGTTTGATAAATTCGGTGTTGCTGGTCTCCATTAAAATATTGGGCTCACAGTTCGCATTCGCAAATGACTGCTCTACCAGTTTCCGCGTTCCCGAGCCCTTTTCCTTCATAATAAAGGGCTCCTGAGCCAATTCTTTGAACGACACCGCCTTTCTCCGGGCAAGGTGATGGTCGGGGGCCACGATGACGGCCATCTCTTCTTTGCTGAAGGGGAGAAAATCAACATCAGGAACGTCCTCAGCTTTGGCAATCACAGCTACCTCGTTTTTAAAATCAAGCAGGCTGTAAGTCATGTCCAGAGAACTGCCCTCGTTTAACTGGATTTTGATATCGGGATAATTTTCGTGAAAGGAAGTGAGCATGACCGGCATAAAATAACGAGCATACGCTTTGGTGGTCCCCAGGCTGAGAACACCCCGTTTGAGTTCATGCATGTCTTCGATAACATTTTCAATTTCTTTTTCATATTTAAAGATCTTTTCAGCATAGCCGAATAGCGCGCGGCCCTCATCGGTTAAAAATAAATTGCGCCCCCTTTTTTTAAACAGTTTCAGATCACAATACTCTTCAAAAGCCTTCATCTGGGCCGTCACGGCCGGTTGGGTGATGAAAAGCTCACCCGCCGCGACAGTGTAATTCAAATTCTTGGCAGCGTGATAAAAGACGCGTAATTGGTTGAGGTTTAGCATTTTATCTCCAGAGGACAGATGTATTTGAATTCGGAATTGGGAATGCGGAATGTGGAATTGAAAAAGGATAAAAGTCTGATTTTATATATTAGGAGCTTGAGCCCTATCTGCTGTGCCCTAGTCACTCCATAGCGTTACGATAACTGGCACCCTTTCCTTTACCATTAGCCCCGGATCTTAAATCTTATTCCCTATACCTTTCCCTGTTTTCCGCCTTCCGCA
>JAFDDW010000666.1 GCA_019310665.1 Deltaproteobacteria bacterium | reverse complement strand
TTTCACAGGGTTTGGTCAGGTAATCATAGGCACCCAGCTTGATGGCTTCCAAGGCCGTATCGATGGACCCGTGGCCGGTCAAAATCAGGGTTTCGGTAAACAGGCCCAGTTTTTTGATTTCTTTCAGGGTGGAGATGCCGTCCATCCCCGGCATCTTGAGATCCAGCACCACCACATCGAACCTTTCTGCCTCAAGGGCGCCGATGGCAGCATCGCCGCTGTTCACTGCCTTGACCCGATATCCTCGATTCGTCAGCAGCTTAGACATATTGTTGGTGAAAACCTCTTCGTCATCCACCAGCAAAATTTTAGAGCCTATCATTTTTTTATCCTCCATTTGGTTAATTCACACCTCGTTGAATAGTTTACTGGTTGAATGGTTGATTAGGTAAATTATAGTCATAATTTCAGAATGTTACGATTGTTTAAAAACTTGTCCATTCTTTTGAAACATGAAGTGTCCAATTATTTTGCAAATATGGGATAAATCCATATTTACAACCACTTAATCAATCAACTAATCAACCAATCAACAATATCTACCTTTTGATCAGTTTATCCAGGTCGTCCCTTTTTTCGGTCATAATACTTTCTTTTAACTCCCTCGGCGGCTCGAGGGGCAGAAACAGTAAAAATTCCGTTCCCTTACCGACCTCACTCTCAATGCCGATATTTACCCCCCTGCTATTTCCGGCGGATTTGGTATGAATACGGATGGTGCCGTATGGCAAACCCTCGTGGGCATCCATGGCATTGGTGATCATATTTAATAATACCTGCTGCAGCTGGGACGGATCGGACTGCAAATCCGGCAGGTTTTCTTCCAGGTCGCGCTTTTTGATCACTGTAATCATATGACGTGTGATTAGAATGGTTACAATCAGAATGATCAGGGCGCTTAGATGAAGAAAGATTAACGTTACCTTATTGGCATGGTTGACCTCATTTAAGGCCTCGGCATAATCCTGTCGGATCATCAACAGCCAGGGGGGTTCCTCTATCCAGGTTTGAGCGATGATCTGGCGCGGAAAACGTTGGGTTTTCTCGTTCGTGTCGCTTTCTGAGACATATATTTTAACGCCTTTGTGGATTTCTCTCACTGGAAATGGGGCTTTTCCCATGATTTCTCCGCTAAACCTGGGGGCAGCCTGGAAAACACCCTGCCGGTTTAACAGCAGGATCTCGCCGGATTTTCCCACCTGCACACTTTCCACCAGGGAGCTGAATACTTCGGTGTCGATGGTGGCCCGCAGAATCCACTTTGCCCCTTTTCGGTGCGCAGAACGGCAATAATAAAATGCGGTACCTTGCGAAACCCCATGAACATATCGCTGATGAAAATGCCCTTTTCCATGACCTTCTTGAACCAGAAAGCGTTGGTGTAGTTTTTGTCCATCAAATCGTAGGGACCGATGTAGGACAGATGACGGCCGGCGGCATTGATAACTCCCAGGTCCGTATATGATCCGTCTTGCCGGTTTAATATTTCGAACACGGTGTTAAGATTTAACACGTTGCTCAGATAATCCCGCGAATGGGTCTGGGCGATCAGACTGAGTCTGGAGGTGCGCTCCAGCAAAAACAGCTCAACGATTTTGCGATGATCCGCCAGCTGGGTTTGAAGTGAATCGATCAAGCGGGATTTTGCAAATCGGGTGTAATGAATATTGATGCCCCAGCCGACCAGAAGAAGCGGTACCAGCGAGCACACCACGGTCAACAGAACAAACCGGCGAAATAGCCTGGCGTAATGGGTTTTGTGCTGATGATTCCCATTTTTTTCTTCGGCGTCGCCGTTTAATGTTGCACGCTCCTGCATAATTACACTTCTCCTTCCAATCTTAACGCATCTGCTTTGCTATCCCTGTTATCTACATATTCAATAAATATGCCAGGAATTGTCTGACGGACGCAGTGATAGAAAGGTTGTTTTAGTATTAATTTTAAGTGGTTAAATATTTTTAATTTTGACTGGGATTCAGGAGTGTAAACCGCAAGGTGACAGTGACTGGTTATTATTGTATCCGGGGAGGTTCAGTATTTTGTCAACACTCATTTCGGCTCATCGAACCAGCAGGATAGTGAAATCATGTCGTCTTCCGGAGCGGTGTACGATTTGTATGGGAGGTTTTTAAACGGCTGAATCATTCTCTTGTATCGCGGATGGGCAAAAATAATTTAAACATAAAAAATATCGACTTGACTGAATGCCGAATTGAATTGTATCGTCTTGTATATATGTGCGGACTTTTATCGGAGGAAAAGGAAAATGGTTTTCGCGGTATCCGGTGTTGAAGTTAACCCGATCGTTCCTTTTGCAGTCGCCTTGATTGTCTCATTTTTTACGTCAATGGGCGGTGTGTCCGGTGCATTTCTGCTGCTTCCCTTTCAGGTTAGTTTTTTAAACTATACCGCACCGTCGGTAAGCGCTACCAACCATGTTTTCAACATCGTTGCAATTCCCAGTGGCGTTTATCGTTACATCAAAGAGGGGCGAATGCTCTGGCCC
>JAFDDW010000665.1 GCA_019310665.1 Deltaproteobacteria bacterium | reverse complement strand
TTTTCGTTAAAATTCGTTACTGAAACAACCTGTCTGCTAATAAGCCGCGAAAAATTTTCAAAAACTATGGAGCAGTTTCCAAATTTGCTGGGCAAAATTTGCAATACCGTAGCCAAAAACATTGGGCACTGGGAAGAGCGCTTTCTAACAGATCGTGCCGATCAGTGCGGTGAGTGTATGAGAAAATTAGGTGTAACGCTCATCTGAGTCTCGACAGCAGGCCCGAGATACACTTAAATTGAATATTGAATAAGGTAGGCGTTTATGGCGACAAAAGAGTATTCATTTGAACTCAAAAGCCACCTGGACGAACTAGACCAATTATGCCAAAACCTGGAAACATTTGGCAAAAAATTTGGACTTTCCAAAAAGCTTATATTCGAGATCAACCTGGCCTTAGACGAATTGTTCACCAATATTATTTCCTATGGGTTTAAAGACAACCAGGAACATACCATCAAGGTGACCCTTAGACCGCAAAATGACGAGCTTTGCCTGTGTATTGAAGATGACGGCAAGCCATTTAATCCCATTGATTTTGAGACACCCAATGTCTCCTGCTCTGTTGAGGAATGCAAAATCGGCGGATTGGGAATTCATATCATGAAAAAGTTGATGGATGAAGTATGCTATGAACGATGCGGCGATAAAAACGTTTTAAATCTGAAGAAAAAGATAGAAACAGACGATAACGATTAAGGCCTAATTGCGCTTTGTGCGGTCAATTAGGGCTACACCTTTTGATTACGGATAAAACACACCAACCGGGAGGACGGTAAATGGAAATCATTGAGGAAAAACAAGGCGGCATCAATATCTTTAAACTTAACGGTCGCCTCGATTCAAACACCTCGCAGGGATTCGAGCAAAAGCTATTTCAGGCGATATCTGACGGGTCGAAAAGCTTGGTTGTTGACTTTAAGGATCTTGACTATATATCAAGTGCCGGTTTACGCGTGATTTTGAAAGCCACCAAAGCCATCAAGCGTGAAGATGGCCGAATCATGCTTTGCTCCATGCAGGACTATGTCAAAGAAGTCTTCGAAATTGCAGGCTTTGATTCTTTTCTGCCGATCGTTGCAACCATGGATGACGCTATCAAATCCTTCTAGAAACCATGTTGGTATTTAGTTAACGAGGTATGAAACTAAAGGTTTTTACTTCGGGATGATACTCGATGCTGGATAATTTTAATTCGGAATTGTATCTCTTTTTAAAAATGATTTACAGCCTTAATTTTAGGCAATTTAGGCATTTTAGCTCATTTTAGGCATTTTTCTTTATTCACTGCAGGCCGAGCAGACCGCGTTGCCCCAGTTCCCGGATGAAACGAGTTACGGAAACCTCGGCCTCCCTGTTTTCTAAACGATGGGTCTCCGCAAAGATTTGAATAATTTGGCGTACTGAGCGACTGCCGTCTACCAGGTCCCATACCGATGTTCCCAGAGCATCGAGTTGAAGCTTTTTGATTTGTACTAGGTCCTCCTGCGTTTTACCCAGACGCCTGGCAACGGCGGCTATCAACGGCCGCACAGCCAGTGGATACTCAATGATCACCTCGCCTGTTTCCAACCGGATTTCGGAAATTTGCCGGCTTTTGACCGGTTTATGCCCCAGCGCCTGCAACCGGGACAAATGCTTTGCCACGGGTTTCTTTTTAAAGACTTTCATAATCTTCACAAATCTGCTTCAACAGCTGAATGTCAAGAGGACTCTTACCTTCAGCCCGGACAGCCAGTATACGGTTTTGCTTTTCCAGACACCACAGGCGAAACCAATAAAATGATGGGTTTAATTTAAATCGAAAAATCTTTCGCCGCCAGCCGCTGCCGGGCGATATGCTCCACTCAACTGCTTCGCAATCGTTAATGCCCGCCGGTTGCGGGTGCCCTTCGGCAAATTCTGGAATCGTTCGGGAAAATGCATGCAGATCCCGCCCGCCCAAAAGAGCAGCGGCCGGTGCCCAGCGGTGCAAGTGGATGTTGTGCCTGCCGGATTTAAACCCAAGCTCAAATTTGCCGGCTTCAAATCGAAAACGCACCAGCTGCATGGATTGCGGCAGGGTTGCCCTGATATCGAAAATGGACCATAGAAGCCAACCATCCTGGCTATGATCGCGAAAAGACTTTAGAACCGTCAATATTATTTTTTCGCGTTCAACCGAGCTGTCCCCAAAGAATTGTATCAGTGATGCGGTGCGGCAGACAGCGCAGAACAAAATGGCCCCCCGAGCGCTGGCCTCCGGGCTCTGCCACAAAAATCCGCCGGTCTTAAAATTTATCAAAGATTCTTCCCAATGCGGCGGCAGGATCCATTCAGCAACACTAATTTTACTCCGTCTGGATTGCAGCGCGGCAAGTCGCTTCAGGTGGGTTCGGTGGGAAAACGTCCCCTTCACAACTACAACTCCCCATTTTATCTCCATCACCGGCACGGCTTCATCTTCGAATATCAGATGGCGGGCACCGATCTGCCCCACTTCCCAGTCGGCGGGTATTTTAAAACGGATACCGTTCCAGGCGAGTTGTTTCCAGTTGGTGGTCAAGGCGTTGATTGGTTGATTAAGTTGATTAGTTAATTAGTTGAATGGTTGATTAGTCAATCTTCTTTTGTTAAGACTGACGTCTAACGCGGTACATACAAATCCCAGCCGGACAACCCGGGTGTCATGACCTTCCAGTCACGTCGCCGCAGTTTTTCCCGTTGATCGAGTGCCTTTATTTTGTAACACTTCAGGTCCTCCTCGATCAGCCCCCGATTGGTGAGCTTGATGGAATTTCCAATTTTCTCTTCCGTATCCATCGTGTTGTGCTGCAGGGTCATGGTAGTGCGATGGTTGTTCTTGTCGATGAAAGACCATTTCCAGCTGAGGACAATGTGAAACGGATCGCCATTATATTCGTCCGGTTCACCGAATTTTTTTTTAATCCGTTTAAGAAGCTCTTTATAAAATTTTTTACTGGAATCTTTGTACTTCAGTTTGATCCTGACGATGTTTCCCGGTGCCGTGCAGGTGGCATAGGCAATCAATCCGCTTTTTATGCCTTTCATCGATTTTATTTCCACCTCTTCGATATTTTCCATATGCCGGATCGGCAAGGCGGTTTCCATAATGACATAATCCTTGAATTCGGTAACATTGTGGTTCAGAATGAAAACACCGATTTGCTGGGGAGCTTCGCCGGCCAGGCAGATGCCGGCGATCCATAGAAATGCCAGGTTTGTAAGGAAGAATAGTTTCTTTTTCATGTGACCCCCGATAGCAATTGACGATTGACTATTGATTATTGACTATTTAAGGCTGAATATCAATTAAATATGGACAGAATTATTCAAATAGTCAATTATCACTTGCCAAAAAAATAAAATCGACAAAATACATTCAATCGTCAATAGTCAATAGTCATTCGTCAATTAAACTAGTATGCCAAACGCCCAAGGGATTTGAGAATAAGGGTAACACCCATGGCGAACATACCGGTCAGCCCCATGCCGCAGGAAAAACCGGCTAAAAGCACCGGTGCATATTGCCGCCACATGGCGCCGTATCTTTTCAGGAAAAAATAACGCCCCAGCAAAGCCCCGA
>JAFDDW010000664.1 GCA_019310665.1 Deltaproteobacteria bacterium | reverse complement strand
CAAACACCATCATATTCAGGCCGATTTCTCCCAATCCGCCAAGCGGAATAATTTTAAGTGTGGGCATCAATTACTCGTTAACAAATTTTGTATAAGTTAATAGAAATATAGGAGCCTCATCAAGACTGAGGTGCGTGTTGCGCGTTGCGTGTTGCGTGTTGCGCGTTAAAAGCGGAAGTCGCTTCGCTCCATCGTTAAACAACTTATTAAAATCGATAGAATTCCTTAATTCGACATTCGACATTCGTCATTCTTCATTCTTCAATCCGTTAAAGTCCTGGCAAATGGCGGTTCTAACTTTTTCCATCAGTTCATCTTTGGTTTCCCGGGAGTATCCCGTGGTGTCAATGGGATTTATGATCTCCATTTCGACATTCCCGCGATTAATTCGCAAACTGCTTTTGGCCATTATGGGCCAGGTACCCCGAAGAATAACCGGCACAATCGGAACTCCGGCGTCAATGGCCATAACAAAGCCGCCTTTTTTAAAAGACCTGAGGCTGCCGTCTTTACTGCGGGTGCCTTCCGGAAATATCATAACGGATACGCCGTTTTTCATTCTTGCGGCAGCTTCGTTAATACTCTGAAAGGCCGATTCCTGATTGAATCGATCGATTTTGACATAACCGGCCCCCAGCATGGCCCGTCCAAATATGGGTATCTTGAAAAGCTCTGCTTTGGCAAGCCATCTGAACTGCACGGGCAGATATCCCAAAAGAACCGGAATGTCAAAATTGCTCTGATGGTTGCACATGTAAACATATGATTTAGAGGGCTCAATATTAGATAGCCCCTTGATGCTGACTTTGACACGGCTGGCCATTAAAATTGATTTGGCCCAAATCCTGGCAACGATGTGGACGGGATTGCCGGTGCGGGTAAAAAAAGACACCACAATGGCAATAACACCGAAAACAGAAGTTGCCAGCCCCACCCACAGAAGAATAAACGCCGTGCGTATCATGTTCAGTTCTTAATCCCCAGCCGGTTAAAAATGTTATCAATCCATTGGATAAGCCAGTTGCGTTGCTTTTCGGTGGCATACCGGATACAGTCGCAACGCATGCGATTTTTGGTGCGAACGAGCAGTTCGCAGGCGATACGGTCCGGATCAAGGTCGAGGGCCAGGTAATGCGGTCGACACCCCTCGTGCTCGAGCTGAATAGGCGCCAGCAAATCGGTTTCAACGGGTATCCAGTAAATCCTGTCCATGGCAGGCGGTCCGAATTGCTCGTTCAGATACTTTTTGAGTGCTTTATAATCCTCCGGGCGCAGCTCGTCGATGACATATTGTTTCATAAAATAAAGAATTATCACAGATCGCTGCCACGCGCAAGCCGTGTATTTGCTTCGATTCGCAGATAAATCGGGATTTCCGCTTCGCTCCAACCAGCATATCCTGGTTAGAATCTTAATTGTTATTTCTTTGCATTTTATGCAAAAACCAATACACTTGTTCTTTCCAGATAACCGGGTTATTTAATTGCCGGATGTGAGATTTGCATGAAAAAGAATCAAAAGCGGATCATATGGATTATCGCAATAATTAATTTGATGATCTTGTCGTCAACACGGCTGGCGATTGCAGATTCGGCAACCCCTTCAACAGCGGGTGCTGCCACTCGCATGGGGAGCAAGAAGGCGCTGCCGCTAGAAACCGAATTCGTATTCACCGGTGGCTATCGAAGGGACGATCTGGACTGGAACATCGCCGGGGATATCAACGGCAATAATCCGAATATACTGTCGGAGCTCACCTGGGACGATATAGAAAGTTATCAGGTGAAATTTCAGGGCAGCCTGGTTTGGCCCAAAATCATCGCCCTAAAAGGGTCCGTCAACTATGGTTGGATCTTTAACGGTGATAACCAGGATTCGGATTTCAGGTGGGACGACCGCTGCGGGGAGTATTCCCGCTCCAATAACGGTGCGGATGACGGAGATTTGTGGGATGCTTCACTGGCAGTCGGCTATCCTATGAGGTTCGGACAAAACGTTATCGGGACCTTGACCCCGCTGGTGGGCTATTCCTATCACGAACAGAATTTGAAAATAACCGATGGCTTCCAGACCATACCTGCCACGGGACCATTTTCCGGATTAGACAGCTCCTACGACACCGAATGGAAAGGCCCCTGGATCGGCATCGATCTGCGTTTTAAAGCCCGTGAAATAAAAATCTTCGCCCACCGGTTCGAAACCTATTTTACCTATGAATATCACTGGGCGGATTACGATGCGGAGGCAGATTGGAATCTACGTGACGATTTGGCCCATCCGAAGAGCTTCAAACATGATACCGACGGCAACGGCTATGTCATCGGGGCAGGGTTCAATTTCGTGCTCCATCAACACTGGGCCCTGAACTTTAACTTTGATTATCAGGACTGGTCAACGGATGACGGCACAATTAAATTTTTCCTTGCCGATGGGACTACCCATAAACAACAATTGAATGAGGTTAACTGGACCTCCTACGCGCTGAGTCTGGGGCTTTCGGTTCGCTTCTAATA
>JAFDDW010000663.1 GCA_019310665.1 Deltaproteobacteria bacterium | reverse complement strand
CAAAGTTCGCTTTATGCTACGGCCCGCAGTCTTGCTAGCCCTTCACCGACAAGGACATTTACGATCGAGCTTCCGCCTGACGGGTCACCCCGCTCAGACGTCGATTATAACTATACGGCATACAACCAATTACCGCAGCCGGACTTGCACCGGCAAGATACGCGGCCCTATGGGCTGCGAACGGAAATTCACGGAGTTTCACAGAATAAATAGCCAATAATTTTAAAAAATCTTCCGTGATATTCCGTGTTCCTCCGTGTCTATCCGTGTCTATCCGTGTCTATCCGTGGTTAACATTCTCTTTGTCATCTGTCTTCTGTCCCCCCTCTTTCCGCTTTCCGACTCCCCAATTCCCTTTTCCGCATTCCCCATTCCGACTTCCGACTTCAAAATCCTCTGTCATCTGTCCTCTTTCTTTTGCTCCACCCAGTAGCAGGCCACCAAATGATCCTTATTTATTTCTTTCATGGCCGGAAATTCTCGCCGGCAGACATCCATCACATGCGGGCATCGCGGGTGAAACCGGCATCCGGGAGGTGGTGTCACCAGGTTGGGCACATTGCCTTCGATACTTTGCAGTTCTTCTTCCATTGTAAACTTGGGCACCGCTTCCAGCAAAGCACGGGTATAGGGATGCAGCGGATTTTCAAATAGTTCTTCAACATCCGCAACTTCGCACAGGTTGCCGGCATACATCACTCCGACCCGGTCACAGGTCTCAGCCACCACGCCCAGGTCGTGGGTGATCAACAAAATCGAAGAAATCACATCTTCTTTAAGTCGCCGGAAAAGGTCCAGAATCTGGGCCTGAATGGTTACATCCAGGTTTGAAGTAGCTTCATCGGCAATAAGTAAAACCGGATTGCACGCCAGGGCAATGGCGATAACGATCCGCTGCTTCATCCCGCCGGACAGATTATGAGGGTATTGCTTAACCACCTGCTTCGCATCGGGGATGCCCAGTTTGTCGATGATTTCAATTGAGCGCCGGTGTGCTTCTTTTTTGAGGCGCTTTTGCCAGAGCTTAAGCAGCGGAAGTTTATCAAGAATCCGCAGACGAATGTCACCGGGATTGTCGGCAGCAATCCGGTAAAGGGCCTGCAATAATCTGTTGAATGGATTTCGCAAAGCCTCCAATCTTGCCAGTATTTCGGCGCTCATCTCCTTTTTCTGATGAAACAAAAAGCTCTCACTGACCTGTCGACCGATACTCATGGTGGGGTTCAGGGCCGCATTCGGTTCCTGAAAGATCATGGAAATACGATCGCCGCGGAGACTTTCCATATAGGCTTCGGATTGCTTGAGGAGGTCGATACCATCCAGTCGGTCTCTTTCATCCAGATAGACAATAACTTTACCGCCTTCGATCCGCCCGGGTTCTTGAATGATCCGCATGATGGAGCGAACGGTAACGCTCTTGCCACAGCCCGATTCGCCCACCAGCCCGAAGGTAGACCCGTGATCCACCACCAGGCTTACCTTGTTCAAAGCCTTCACCACCCCTTCATAGGTGTAAAAGTTGGTAACCAGATCAACCGTCTCAAGCAGCTTAGGCATTTAAATATTCCAGCGGTTGGAGATTTTATTTACTTCAAATAGTCTGGCAGTAAAAATTTGGTTATGTTAGAGGATCGTTTCACTCAAGGAGCGCTTCAGGCTTCGCTCTTCGAGCTACGACCCGACAAGTCGCTTAAGGTTTGAGGCATAAGGGGAACAATCCATTTTTACTTTGAGCTTTTGACCTTAAACTTTTGCCTTCCCCATTCCGCCTTCCGAATTCCGATTTCCCCATTCCCACTTCCAAATTCCGACTTCCCCATTCAAATCATCTTCTTCGGACCTTAGGATCAAACGCATCCCTCAAGGCATCACCGATCAAATTCCAGGCCAGTACAAAGAGCACGATACAGCCGCCGGGAATGACAATGGCGTACCAGAATTTCAAGGGATCATCCGGCGGCCCCACAATGTAATTCCTTGCCAGAGCCACCATCTGTCCCCAATCGGCAAATCCTTTGGGCGCTCCCAAACCCACAAAACTCATGAAAGAGGCGGTGATCACCATGGATCCCACATCCATGGACGCCATAATCAGCACGGGGTAAATGGCATTGGGCAAAATGTGGCGCAAAATAATTTTTGCCTCAGAAACCCCCATGATTTTGGCCGCCTGCACAAAATCCTGATCCCGCAAAGTAAGAATTTCGGCGCGGATGACCCGCACGTACCAGCGCCACCCCACCATGGCCAGAGCAATCATTATTTTGTCCAGCCCTCGGCCGAAAGCGACCACAATGGCCATCGCCAGGACCAGGGTCGGTATGGCCCACATGACATCTGTGATACGCATCAGAATTTCATCGATGATCCCACCAAAATAACACCCACCAGACCGGAAATGCACACGACAAAAAGTCCGACCTTAAAGGCCGTACGGGTTCCCCAGACCACACCGTAAAAGATATCGTACTGCCCGGAGGTGGTGCCAAAGATAAATTTCTCATCGGGTGGTTTGGGTGTGGGAGAAAAGCCCTTATGAGGCATCAAATAAGGATTATGGGCATATTTGGGGGGCGCGATATAGGGTGCCAACACGGCTGTCGCCGCAAAAAACAAAAGCAGGGTAAACCCGATAATGGCTGAAGGGTTCCTGAAAATTCGGTACAGGGTAAATTTAAATTCCCGCAGTCGTGGATGGG
>JAFDDW010000662.1 GCA_019310665.1 Deltaproteobacteria bacterium | reverse complement strand
AAAAACCGTGATTTCGTCTCGCCATTCGGCGTTGGTTACATACAGGGAACCGGCTCCACAGTGAATCCTCAGCTCGTAAATACCTTCAGCAGGAAGCGCCAGCTGTGTGGTTTGCACGAATGTTGCGCTCAATGCCCAAACGGGCAGAAACAGAATCATCACAATTGGGGCAAATTTCATGGTAACCTCTGAGTTTGGGTAGAAGCTGATTGTGGATCCAACAGGTTTCTATCAGGAATTTTGAATTGAGGTCAAGAAATTTTGGGAAAGTAGATTGGCCTCCGGTAACTTGGGCAGGGCTTCATTTTGGTTTTTTGGTATCCACCGTTGAGAAGTAGTAATCGACGATCGCCCGGGCCATCTCTGTTGAGCGTGTGCCGAGTATCTTTCCATGAACCCCCAGAACACTGACACATATACCCCCGGAGCCGTCAGGCGGTACGGCAAAGGCGGTCACCCAGTCGTATTTGAATTGGTCCCGGCGGTCGTTGATGGTACCCGTTTTGGCTCCCAGATCAAAGTTCCTGAATCTCTTTTTGCGCCGCAGCTTGCGAAACGCCGAACGACTGGTTCCGTATCTGGCGACATCCTGCATCAGAATTTTTAGTTCCCTGGCTGTTTCAGGATTTACGGTTGCCGGCATAGCCGGTGGGGATGCCTGATAGATGACTTTGTTCGATTCGTTTCGAACCGAATCGATCAACCAGGGCGTCGGCATCTTCCCCTGGTTGACCGCTACGGAAGCAAGCATCGCCGCATGCAGGGGCGAGATCAGTGTGTCTTTATTAAATCCGGAGGCAATTTCGGCCAAACCGAAATCATCCGCCGGTACTTCCACGCGACTGACAGCCAGCGGCAGTTCAAAGGCAATGGGGCGGTTGAAAAAGAATTTATCCGAATACCGGATCAGGGCGCTCTGTCCGAGATCATATATGCCGATTTTTCCGAAAACGGCGTTATTCGACAGCGCAAATGCTTTTCTGAATTTGGTTTGCGTGGTCCAGCGATCCTTTTTCGTTTTCAATTGGGATTTGTAAAGGGTATGCCTGCTGCCCCGGTAATACAGGCTTTTATCGGGGCTTATGTCTGCGCTTTCAAGGGCGGCTGCGGCTGTTATAATCTTGAAAAGACTGGCCGCCGGATAATCGGCTTTGAGACAAAGATTATCTGAACCTCCGTTAGCGTCGTAGTTGACCAGGGAGAGTAAGCGGCCGTCATGGGGGTCTATCACGACAACCGCCGACTGCCGGGTCCGGGAACGCTTCAGGGTTCTCAGGATATACTGTTGTAGCTTCCCGTAAATTGCCGTCCGGATGAAAAATCGCCGGCCGTCTTTATACAGAATTATAGAATCGGAAAGTTTAGAGGAATCTGTGGCCGCCCCGTTAAAAAAGGCCCTTAAATCCCTCATGGAAGGAGGCGCTGACGGTTTGTTCGCCTGCTTTTCCAGTATGGGCGACTCCTGGTGAGATGAGCCCATCTGCTGCGCTATCCAGATACCCGCAAAAATAAGCAGGATGATAAGTGCCGAGGTGAAACCGGCGATCATTAAAAGGGACGGCAATTTTTTTACAAAACCTTGGCGTCGAGCGGTTTTCTGGAGAGTTGCCTGATATTTTTGCCATTTAGGAGGATGCGAAGGTTTAAAGATCATTTCGAATTATGCCAAATTCATTATTTTTGCGGGGCAATATAAAGACTCCGGTCAGCGGTGTCAAATAAAAAAGGGGGACCTTGTCCCCCTTTTTTACATATACATGTGAGCAGACGCTTATTTGAATGGTACGAAGTCCGGATATCCGGGTGCCTGCTAATTTTTTGGTACCGGTTACGCAACGACTTATACGTGCCCACCGTAGAAGCCGGGCGGTGCATTCCTGGAGTGTGCCCATGGCGTATTGGGATAGGATTCCGGGGATTCGAATGGATCTTCGTTCAATTTGGCCTGGCGTTCTTCCTCGCCTTCTCGAACGCGGTCGTTGCATTCTCCTTCGCACTTACCGGTGCGGTCTCTGTCTAATATGTTATTCATTGGAAAACCTCCTGATTTCAATTTGATTTAAAGATGTACTTGTTCGACTGCGGGTGATATAGCAGTCACATTCAATATTGTCACTGCCTGCGCCAAGTCAAGTTGCAACCGGCAGGCGATCAGGCTCTTAAAAGCGATGGCCAGGTCTATTTTAAATGATTTCACTTTCAGCTCTTGGGTCTTATCATAGCCTTACGAGTTGAAATATACAGGTTAAAATCAAAATGTATTCATCCGATATAAAACAGTGTGCGCGACAAATTGTCAAAGAATACCTGAACCAGATTCTGGCCGGTACTTACCAGATTCCCACTCTGGAAGAGATGAAATTTTTTTTAGAAAAAAATTTTGATCATTCATTCGATGATTACATGATCTCCCGGAAAATCAAACGATAGCACCCGGGTGGAGCAATGAGCAGGTTATGGATGAATTGGAACGACAAAAAAGACATTATGAAAATGAACTCCGGGTGAATTTGAGAATCGCCGCCCTGAACACGATCGAGGAAATTGAAAACCTGATTATCAGTTTGAACAACGCCATCCGGGAGTGGAAGGTGTTATATCTTTAACGCAGTGTTTTGTCCCAGAAGACAGATTCCCACGGCGGCGATGATCGTCTCTGCGTTCATCTTTTGAACCTAAACTGATCGGTTCAAGGTTCAAGGTTTACCCGCCTTTGGCGGCGCCGAAGGCGACCAGGGTTCAAAGGTTACAACCAATGGATACTGCTCACCGTATTTGTCAAGATCCGGAATATCCGACATACCCCATCGATTGAAGATACCCGAAGGCGTCGGCTTCTCCCAGGTTAACAATAGATAGACTTCATTCCTGATTTTTCTTCTCAAGTTGAAATCCCAATTTGCCGATAACATATATGAATAGTTTTCAAATTGGCTTTGGATGAACATACCCTGCCTGCCGGAGACGGACAGCGGGAATCTTTAGTAGTCGAGGTAGAGATGCAATCGATAATTAAAATATTTTTTCTGGCAGCGGCGCTGTTGGTCGCCGCTTTTTGCGCGAACTTTTTTGGTTTGGTGTCCATTCCCTGGCTGGATATTAACTCGGTGCCGACATACAGTGGGAATTCTATCCGCACGGATACTGCGCTTAAAAAGACCTTCGAAGATTGAAAATGAAAAAACTAATAGTGATTCTGATTGGTATTAAAAAGGACGTGACCGCAATTACCATCCGCCCCGAAAAAATAGAATTTTAATTACCTCAACTACCGTGAACCGTTTGGAGCCGGCATCGATGCCCTGTTGCGGCATTTTTGCTCGAGTTGATGGTTGATGCGGGTCAACATTTCTTCCGTGAGAGGCCTGGGTTGAATATGCTCAAACAGAGAGGCAAATTGGCTTGGATTCACCACCGGAATCCCGTCGGCAGAAGTCCTTTTTACCACCCAGCCGGGCAGGGTGACGATGGCCCTGATCGCAATGGGCTCCCCGGTAGAAACGGTCAGCCAGTTGGACAGCCAGGATGCCTGCCGCTTGGCCTGTTCAATCGTTTCGGAATCGGTCGCATTCGAGTAGCTTAACATCCGGCCGTCATAGGTCACGGTCTCCTCTTCTTTGCTGGTACGGGCGGGGCCCTTCGCGTGGGTCTTGGTTTCAACGGCAAAGACACCGTTTGTCCCCACAACGATATGATCGATATTAAATGTGTCGGCAGGAAAATCATGGTATACTCGATAACCTTCGCGCATGAGTTGGCTGAGCTCCTGGCCGACTGCCAGTTCGCCTTCATAATCCAACCGGATGCTTTTGCGTCGGGATAATAACTTAACCAATTTAAAGACAAAATAAGCGATTATGGCAATACATATGGTTGACGATATCCAGATAACTGTCAGCAACGGTTTCTGTTCTTGAAAATATGAAACCGAGATAAGGGTAGAATAAATTATCAGCGGCAGGACAATTACATAAACCAGATATAAATTGATTTGTTCATTTAAATTGTCTAACCGCCTCAGCCGCGAACCACCGGGTAGTCGGAGTAAATTTTGTTTAAATGACGGGCGCAGGGATTTCAAACGGATGTGTCTTCGGAATATATTCAACGCTGCCACCATAATGAAA
>JAFDDW010000661.1 GCA_019310665.1 Deltaproteobacteria bacterium | reverse complement strand
AGAGGCTGCAAATAATCGATTATATTAAAGATATCATATCCTTCGGCAGAATGCAAATTTCGACGGTATCCGGTTTACCTGGATTCCGGATGTTAATATGGGATTGTGTTCTATTAAATCCGCAATCCGTAATCCAAAATCCCAAATCAAAACCTACCCACCTGCCACCATCGGTATCAAAAATATCTCGGCCTTATCCGGTATCGTCGTTTTATCAAAATTGGGTCTCGAGACGTATGTTTCATTGATACGAACGACGGCATAGGGATGCGCATCATCGATCTCATTGAGCAGGTCGGTTATCGTCATCCCCTCATGCCAGCCGAGGGTAAGGTTGGCAATCTTGATCGTCATTGAACCCCGTTTGCCTTGAGAACCTCGAGCACTTCTTCAAAATCGATACCCAACCGCTTTACGGTCTCAACCTTAGGGATGCCGTCCGGGGTCCAGCCTCTGCGTTCGTAGACTGCATCCTTGAGTTTATCGTATTGCGCCTCTCTCAATTGGCGCATAAGGGCTGTTTTTTCAGCTGTGGTTTTACCCTCGATGTCGACCTGGTATTTTTCTTTCAGCTGGGTGTCGTAGCGCTCCGCCCGGGATTCATATTCCAGCTCGGTTACCGGTCCCACCGCCCGGTAGGGAAGGGTGTCATGCTTCCTGCGTCCATAGCCCATTTTCAGGTTGAATATGCGCTGGAAATTGTAAACCACCTCACTCATGGCGACCAGGTCCTCAGGGGAGGAGGTGCGCCCGGTCACCGCGCTGAAATACTCCGCATACCATTGCAGATGTTTGATGACCTTGGCCGGTTCTTCTGTATCTGTATTGTCCTCGGGAATGATATCATTCCAGGGCAGCTTGCACAGTCCGCACAGTGAAAACCAGGTGCGAAACATGGGAAACCAGTGAAGCGCTTCGGCCTTTTGTTCGAAGGTCGGCATAAAATTGTGAACCATATCCAGGAAAATCAACCAGGCCTCATCATGCTGGGGCCCCTTGAGTGCCAGACCATACCCTCCCTGCTGGGCCAGGGATTCTTTGGTCATATACTCGGAAAACTCCAGCCCTTTGGCTTCCATGCCGATGTCTGCCATGACGGCGGCATCGGCGCCAAAATCCCGGGCAAATTTTTCTTTCATCTGTCGAATACCCTGACCGATGATTTGGCCGAAGCCCTCACCGGCCGCCATTTGATGCACCAGCTCCAGGGCGCTCAGACGGTTGCCGAAACTTAAATCCATGCCGCCGGTGTGGGTTTTGTTGATCAACCCCATTTCATAGCATTCCATGGCAAAGGCCATACCGGTGCCTACCGAGATGGTGTCCAGGCCGTAAGCATCGCAGTAGAAATTGAGCTCCACGACCGTAAGGGGATCAAAAATTCCCAGATTGGAACCACAGCCGGCAACGGTTTCATACTCAGGCCCATCCACGAAAACTTTTTGCCCCTTAAAGGGTCCGGTCAGCGGGACAAAGTCCTTAATTCCGTGAGAGCAAGCCACGGTGCAGCCCATCCAGCATCCGTCGAAACCCGGATCAAACAGGCGTCGATAGACTTCCTGCCCGAGATTGGGCGCTTGGGGGTGGGAGCCGTAGCGGAAATTGTGGGTCGGCAGGCAATCGTAATCATTCATTATGGTGACCAGGTGGGTGGTGCCGATGCGCGCCATTTCATTTTGCTTGGGATCGAGTTCGACAATTTCGCGGGAATGCAATTTGGCCACATCTTTCAATTTTGTTTTGTCCGCCGGCATATTGGTGTTGGCTGTCACCGTGTCCCAGCGCACCACCAGGGCTTTGAGGCCTTTGTCGGAAAAAACAGTTCCGATACCACCGCGTCCGGCCTGTTTATAGCGGGCGCGCTTGCGCTTCATATCGTACCAGGTAAAATTGAGACAGCCGATCAGGGTATTTTTGGCACCCGGTCCGGCCGAAACCACGGATATATTGCGGGGTTTGCCATCGGCAAAATGATCGGTCAACACGGCAGACAAATCGTAGGCGGTTTGCGGCAGACCGGTGGCATCCAGTATCTGAATTTGCTGATTGATGCCGTCGATGAAAATAACCGTATCCCGGGGTGCTTTGCCCTGAATTTGCATGGCGTCAAAACCGGAAAACTTTAAGTAAGGTCCGAAATATCCGCCCACATTGGAGTCTATCGCTGCTTTTGTCAGCGGAGAGAGGGTGGTGACAATACTTTTGCCGGAACCCGGATAGATAGGAGTGCCCCCCAGGGGCCCGGATGCGATACAAATGGCGTTTTGGGGATCATCCCAGCGGGTATCGGCCTGGACCGCATTCCACAGCAGCCACAGGTCATAGCCTTTTCCGCCGACAAATAGGTCTTTGGTTTTTTGTTCCACCGGCTTTATGGCGATGTCGGCCTTGGAAATGTCAATATGCAAGGTCTGATCGGTATAACCCTTTTCGATTTCCGGCCGCTTGTAATCGAGTGTTTTGACTACCTTTAATTTATAATCTGGCATTCGCTTTCTCCTTTAAACGATCTCCGTGGTCACTGGTTACGGGTCGCTGGTTACTGGTCGCTGGTCTCTTGTCACTGGTTACTGGTCACTGGTTACTGGTTACTGGTCACTGGTTACTGGTTACTGGTTACTGGTTACTGGTTACTGGTCAGTCCAATTTTTTATATAATCTTATCCCCGGGCAATCAAGCGTCAATTTTCCAAAGTCCGAATTGCTTATCCAGTATCGAGTATCCAGTATCGAGCATCAAGAAGCCGGCGACCAACTACAACT
>JAFDDW010000660.1 GCA_019310665.1 Deltaproteobacteria bacterium | reverse complement strand
GAATGCCGCGAGGGCATGCTGATCGTTGGCGATAGTTACAACAAAGGCGAATTTTTTCTGGCAGAACTGGGTTCTATCCGAACAGATTTTCAAGCAGGCATTCGAAATATTACAACCTTACCTGGCCAAATTCGGCCCTGGAAAAGAGCTGGGCACAACCCTAAAGGGTGATATTCATGATCTGAGTAAAGACATTGTCGCTACACCGAGCCGAAAAAAGCTTGGCCCTAGCTTATGTCTCACCTGAATACGATATACTGGGTTCGGAAGTTTCAGTAGAAATTCTAAACAAACCTTGCGAAGCGAGGGCTGTATCATCTCCGTTATATGACCCAAGAAATATGAGGCTCAGAGGATAAAAATATACTCGCTTATCGGATTATAAATCGTCCTAAACCCGCCCAATATGACGGTTTTAAGGTCAAAAAGGACCTATGTGTAAATGTCACGACATCTATCTGACCAAAGGAATGACCCGATTAGAGGGGATCGAGACCAGGTGATGTTTCCAACGCATCGACATCTTCAGCTCTCAATCAGCGGCTGTGATATTCATCTGGAACCGGAGTTTAAGATTAGCTAGTGCTATACAAATATCTGGGAATTTGTGTCATTCGGCTATCAATACATAATAGCCAATTTATGTGAACTTCTCACGCCAATCTAAAATGAACCACATAATTAAAAAGTGTTGAAATCCTGGTTGATCAGATGATTTCTCCGTTCCATAGCTTCTTCAAAAAAAGCTTCCAGGGGAAAATAGTAATTTTATCTTCTGTTTTTCTTTCATATCGGTCACAGCTGACGACGGCAAAATTCTGAATGTTTCCCTCTTCCTTCAAGGCCCTGATTCCTTTAGCTGAAAGGCCACCAGCGTATCTTCCAATATCTGGATATAATTCTTGATGGAGTTGGGTGAGACACCGCAATGATGGATGGGTTCTTTAAATACTCACGGTAAGTCTTAATTTCCAGCAAATCGATCATGGTGACGTCCGGAAGTGTGCGCTGGATGAGTGTCGTTTTCCCTGTTCCTCTGGGACCGAACAGAAAAAACGACTTTTTTTCCTCGAACACTTTTTTTCTCGGTTTGCCCAACCGTACGGTTTCATATGTTAGGCTGCCGCTCATTCTGCTTCCACAAGGCGGTTACAATTTCCCCAATATCTCCCTCGATATTACGATCTTTTCCACTTCCTTGGTGCCTTCATAAATCTCCAGAACCTTGGCGGCGCGGTAAAATCGTTCGATATCATAATCGTTAAAATACCCGTATCCACCGTGAAGCTGCAGGGCTTCATCCACTACTTCAACAGCCACATGGCAACCATACAATTTGGCCATGGCGGTTAATTTTGTATCCGGTTTGCCCTGATCCAGCAGCCAGGCGGATTTGTAGACCATGGTGCGTGCGGTCTCAACCTTGGTAGCCATTTCGGCAATTTTAAACTGGGTAACCTGAAAGGCGGCCAGGGGTCGACCGAACTGTTTGCGGCCTTTAACATGTTTAATGGCCATATCCAGGGCGCCCTGGGCCAGTCCAACGGCGTGTCCGGCAACATATGCCCGGGAATGGTCAAAAAATTTCATTAATTGAATAAACCCGTTTCCTTCGGCGCCTAACAGATTCTCCTTGGGGACCCTGACATTATTAAAATAAATGGCGGAGGTGTCCGAGGCCCGCAGCCCCATTTTACCATGCATGGGATCCGCTTTATACCCTTGGCGGTCGGTTTCAACAATGATAATACTGTGGCGGGCGGTTTTTCGTTCCACTTCGGGGTTTGTGAGACAGTAGACCAGCTGGAAGGTGCCGACCGTACCGTTGCCGATCATGACCTTGCTGCCGTTGATCACATAATCATCCCCATCCCTGACCGCTGTCGTGGTTACGGCCGCTGTATCGCTACCGGCATCCGGCTCGGTGATGGCAAAACCCATCACTGCATCGCCCTCAAACAGGGGCGGCAACCATTTCTTTTTCTGTTCCTCGGTTCCGAAAAGAATGAGTTCTTCGGCCCCAAACGAAATCGAGCTGAGTTGCTGCCCGATTCCCGGATCGATTTTCCAGAACTCTTCCAGTACCATGGCCTGTTCCAGATAACCGAACCCCGGTCCGCCATACGCTTCGGGGATAAAAAGCCCGATCAGATCCAGTTCTTTGGCCTTTTTCACAATTTCCGCCGGATAGGTTTCATTGATGTCTAAATCCCGGGCCACATCGGTAAATTCACCTTTGGCAAATTCCCGGGCCGCTTTTTGAATGATTTTTTGCTCTTTGGTTAGATCGAAGTTCATGACAATATCCTTTCAAATTTTATTCAAAAACAGATAATAAAATTTTTCTCTCTGGTAATTTCTTCAAAATCGGTTTTCATGTTAGCCCGTTAGCCCGTTAACCGGTTACTGATTAAGCGGAATGAAATCAATTTTTAACGGGTAAACCGGCCAACCGGCACACCGGCCTAACCGGACTTACAGTGGAATATTACCATGTCTTTTGTTCGGTTCCGGTCTTTGCTTGTTTTT
>JAFDDW010000659.1 GCA_019310665.1 Deltaproteobacteria bacterium | reverse complement strand
CCGGTGGTCATCGCCAACATGATTTATTCGGGCAGTTACGAGACCCCCGCCCCAAGTTGGGCCGACAAGGAGATGCGGGGTCATCTGGTCGCCACCCAGCTGTATGACCCTCATAATCCGGAGGCCACCGAAACGGCTGCGGTTTGGGATGCCGGCCAAAAATTAAGCCAAACATCACCCGATGACCGGAATATTAAATTTCCCGATATTACGGTCCACCAGGGCTCCAATGAAGTAAAAGCCACCGGGGACAACGCAACCAAAACGTTTTCAGGAATGCTGAACAACCATCCCCTGGTGGCAACGTCAACAATCATCACCGATCAGACCGAAACTTTTTACGATAACCATACCGATGTGCTGGAAGGCAGTTTGGGCGGAACCGGCACCATCAACCGCTTTACCGGAGAATTCAAAGTAACGTTTAATACCGCCCCCGACAATAATCAGCCCATAACGGCAAGTTATCATTACTATACAACTCAACAGCAGCTATTGGATTTCACCACTGCCAATGTGACCAATGACATGCTGAGCCTTGACGATACCTATATAATTCCGGATGGCTTTATTTACGACTTTAATGGGAGCGGTGCGGTGGACGCGGATGATGGAAAGTGGCTGGTTAACTGGGTGCGCGGCTATAAGGACGGATCCCGTACAACCAAGGATTGGCTGCTGGGACCCATTGATCATTCCGTTCCGGCCGGTGCCACCCCACCCGGTCAGCCGGCCTGGCTATTCGGCACGGCCATATCCCCGGCGGAACGGGACAGTTACGAAAATTTTCGAAATTTGCAGGCCGAACGCAAAACAGTTCTCTATGTGGGTGCCAGAGACGGCATGCTTCACGCCTTTGAGACCGGCAGATTCCGCCATGGCGACAACCAACAATCAGACATCAGTGAAAACCGCGGCTATTTCATCTGGGAAGACCAATCAGAGGATTGCCCCGCTTATTGCAGCAACGCCTGTGACGAATGCCCGGATTACGGCAGCGGTGAGGAACTTTGGGCCTTCATCCCGGCCAATCTCATCCCGCGGCTAAAAAACAACCTGCGCAAGGCGGACGATCAGGCCTATGTGGACGCCTCTCCGGCCCTGGCCGATGTCTTTATCGGCAATGAGTGGAAAACCGTATTGCTGTCCGCTGAAGGCAACGGCGGAGATGCCGTGTTTTGTCTGGATGTCACCGATCCCGCTGATCCCAATTTTCTGTGGGAGTTTGCCGACCCCGATCTGTTTCGCAGTCGCTCATCACCTTCGGTAGCCCAGATCGGCAGAATTGTGGATAATACTACCGCCAAGTGGGTTGCCTTTTTTGTCTCCGGCAAGGCCGACAATGCAGCCCTTTACCCCTCCATTTATATGATCAATATCGCCGATGGCAGCATGGTCCGCCGGATTTTTCTCAATACCGATGCCGGCGATTTCGGAGGGGTACCCAGCGGACAGCCGACCATTATCGACTCGGACGGCAACGGCTACATTGACCGGATTTACATTGGCTCGGATAACGGGCGCCTTTACAAAATCAATATTCCCGATGATCCCAATATAAACTTGTTTGATATCAACCACTGCGTCATCAATAATGATTTCACTGCCGATGGCAGGGACCCGATTGACGAAGACCAGCGCTGGCACCCCATCTATGGCGCGCCGCTGGCCGTCGTCGAAAACGCTTTAACCGCAGAAGGCAAGATAAGCTACAACACCCGGATATTCTTCGGAACCGGCGACAGTCCCTATTATGATGAAGATATCGACACCGAAAACACACGTTACCACTTTTTTGCCTACCGCGATCAAGATGAGAAGGGCCAATGTGACCAAAACGCCGTCCAATTGGCCTGGTTCTTAGAGCTTCCCGCCGGGGAACGAATTTTTTCATCGGCCTTTGCCGCAGCCGGTAACATCTATTTCGGCACCTCGCGGGCCGAAACCGAAGACCCCTGCGCAGGAGGCGGCGGCAACCAGGGTGCGGTGGGCGGAGGAAAAATTTACGCCTTGTCCATGGAAGATGGCAGCCATATAATGGATGACAACGTGGGCAACATCACCACAACCCCTTTGGTGGTAGACGAGCATCTTTACGTAAAATCCCAATCAATGGGGTTGCGATCTTACGGCGGCGGCCCCTATAACAACCCAACCAATATAGGTGGGAGCCCTCAATTCACGATGAGGAACTGGCGTGAACTCTTTTAAAAAATGATCGTTTCATTTCATCCATTATTTGAAGGCAACAAAAATATCACCTGCGCCGGACGGGAGCCGGGTGCGGAAGATTTGGCTGCTATTAAAGCAGCGGATGCCGTCATTTTACCCCAGGGCTGCTACCAGTCGCTGTATGAAATGGCCCGGGCGAACTGCCCCTATGTATTTCCCAATTATGATACCCGGTTTCAATATCCCGGAAAAATCGGTCAGACAAAGCTGTTTCGGGAATTCAAAATTGCCCATCCGGCATCTGAAATCTATTTGAATCTCGCTTCGTTTCATCACAAGTTCGGGAAACGATCTTCA
>JAFDDW010000658.1 GCA_019310665.1 Deltaproteobacteria bacterium | reverse complement strand
GCTTCTGAAACCCAAATGGAAAGGACAGATTGTGGCTCCCTCGCCCCGCACATCCGGCACGGCCTTCATGATCAATTACTCTTTTCTCCAACTTTACGGAGAAAAGGAGGGCTGGAAGTTCCTGGCAGCGCTGGACGAGAACATGGCCCAGTACACCAAGAGCGGCAACGCTCCCACCGATCTTGTAGGTAGAGGCGAATACCTGCTCGGAATTACGGCGGATGAAAACGTACTGAAAAGAATTAACGACGGCTATCCGCTCCAGTGGGTGATCCCGGCAGAGGGCATCGGATACGAGGGCAACTACTGCGTAATCTTGAAGGGTACCAAGAAGCTCGACCTGTCTAAGAAAGTAATGGATTATTTAGGCACCAAAGATGCCAGTGAGTTTTTAGCTTCCATGGGCTATATTCCACCCCGGCCGGGCATTCCCAGTGCGCTTTATGGGGCGGCCAAACCAAACTTCATCAAGCTTGACCACGGGTGGGCTGTAAAGAACCGAAGCAGAATCATCAAAACCTGGAAAAGCAAGTTCATGCTGAAAGAAACATCCAAAGCCAAGAGAGTTGGCGATGAGAAGGAAAAAAAGGCCGCCGAAAAAGCAAAGAAACAATAAAGACTGATAGTTCCCTGATAGGAGGAATTAAAAGATGGCAGAAGCGGTAATAGGCCGTGTGCCCGGTAAAGGCATCTGGTATAAATTTCGTTCATTTTTAAATGTAAATCTGATCAATATTTTTGCCGGCGCTCTTTTTACCCTTCTTGCCATCTTCCTTATTTACCCGATTATAAGCGTATTGGTGAAAAGCCTTTGGGGAGATGACGGTTTTACATTCGACTTTTATGTCGAGTTTTTCAGTTATAATTTTTACTACTGGTCATTTTTCAACACCCTTATTCTGGGCATCTCCACGATGATCATATTGCTGATCGTCGGCTTCTGTTTTGCCTATTTGACTACGCGAGGCCCCATGTGGCTGAGAAAACCGTTGAAAATTTGTGCCTTGCTCCCTCTGGCGGCACCGCCCTATATCTTTTCCATTTCTTTGATCACCCTCTTTGGTAACAACGGATTGATTAACAATTTGCTGCACCTGGATTTTAACATTTACAGCTGGACGGGGGTTATTGCGGCCCAATGCCTGGCGTTTCTTCCGCTGTCTTTTATGATGATTGAAAATGTCCTGAACTCCCTGAACCCCAGCCTGGAAGAAACGGCCAGCGACATGGGTGCTTCTGAGGTTCGGATCGTTCGCTCGATTACCGTTCCTCTGGCCGCCCCCGGCCTATTAAAAGCAGCCCTGTTGGTCTTTGTGATGACCATCGCTGAGTTCGGTAATCCTGCAATCTTAGGGGGAAGGACCCCATTTCTCTCGGTGGACACCTATTTGGCGATCACCGGTGAAGGCGATTTCAATATGGCCAGCGTACTTTCCGTGGTTCTGATTACGCCTTGTGTGCTGATATTTATTTTGCACAATTACGTATTGAGGGGTAAGGGTTACGCCACGATCACCGGCAAAGGCATGGCTGCCGAACCCAAACCCATAGTTCCGGTTATCCGGATTCCCTTTATGATTATCAGCATATCCGCAGCCGTGCTGGTGTTAATGAGCTTTGGTGTTATTCTGATGGGATCATTTGTCAAGATTGTCGGTGTGGATAATACCTTCGTCATCGATCACGTCCTGAATACCCAGTCGAATACTGCGATTTGGAACAGCATCAAGGTCTCTCTGGCTGCCGGTCTGGCCGGTGCCATCGTCGGGACTTTGCTGGCCTATGTGATTATGCGGGGAAAATTTCCCGGCAAGCATATCATGGAGATGGTCGCTCTGTCGGGTTTCGCACTGCCGGGCACGGTTATCGGGGTGGGGTATATCATGGCTTTCAACCGCCCGCCATTTCTGCTGACCGGAGGTATCTTAATCATTGTTTTAAACTGTGTATTTCGATTCCTGGCAGTCGGTGTTGAAGCCGGAATCAGCAAGCTGCACCAGATCAGTGTCGAAATCGAAGAGGCTTCGGCTGATCTGGGCGCAGATTTTTTAACGATATTTTTTAAGGTGGTTCTGCCGATCATGTTTTCTGCGTTTGTGGCAGGATTTATCTACACATTTATGACCACCATGATGTCATTGAGTTCGGTGATTTTTCTGGTGACCCCGGGCTTTGATCTGGCATCTGTATATATTTATTTGACGGCCCAACTCGGAGAATTGGGTTTGGCTTCGGCAACCACAATGAAAGTGATCGTCATCGTTGCCATTTCACTGGGAATACTTCAAATCATTGCTAAAAAGACCGGACTCGATGTCAGCAAGAAGCAAGGAGCATGAATGTCTCGGAGATTCTATCCCGTTACGGCGGGAAAAATATAATATTACTGAGGCCTCCGGTTTTGCCTCAACCATGGAATAATGGAATGGTGGAATAATGGAAGGTTGGTTTTTCAAAAAAATAATATCCTTTTTTGTATTTTCCTGTAATTGGGTATTCTATCAATAACGCATTCCTCCATTTTCCCAGA
>JAFDDW010000657.1 GCA_019310665.1 Deltaproteobacteria bacterium | reverse complement strand
GATTGAATCTACCGTTGACTCGATATTAATGACGACGCCTTTGCGCAACCCGATGGAAGGATGGGTTCCGATACCGATGATATTAATATCCGATCCGGACAATTCTCCCACTACCGCACAGATTTTGGTTGTTCCGATGTCAAGACCCACAATAACGTCCTGTTGTCGCTGCATACTAGCTCTCCCTCTTAATTGGATTAACCACGACTCGTTTCAAATTATTCAAATCGATGCGATCAAAATCTGATATGCTTCGATGACGCTTAAGATATGAGAATAAATTAGCAAGCATGCGGTATTTGCCGGCATAGTCACTGTATCCGAGATTGATGGTTTTGCCCTGGTCGAAGGCGTAAATGGTGAGACCGATTTGCCGGTCTACATGGATTTGCCTCACGAATCGATTCGGCAGAATGCTTCCCTTTTTCCCGCCAAGCTGTAAAACCCGCATCACAGCTTTAAACGGTGCTGTGCGTTCCCTGTCACGGTTGAAATTTGACGATTCCGATTGTCTGTATACCGTCAGATCCGATAATTTGAGGCCCTTGATCACCGGCAGCGTGTCCGGATCTGATGCTTCCCATGCTTTAAATATTTCACCGTGCGTATTCATCAGGTATTTCCGTCCGAAATCGACCAGGGCCAGCGCAGAGTGCTCTTTGATCCGAATGGTCAGCCCGGACGGAATTTCTCTGCGGACCTCGGCTTCAGCGATCCATGGATGCGCCCGCAGGCGTTTTCTGACCAATGACAGATTCGTTGACAGTATGTTAACGCTGTCCTGTACGCCGGCCTGTTCGGCGACCTGTTCTCTGGTCAGACGCCGCATACCCTCGATGGTCAGCTGCCGGGCTGCGAAATAATCGCACTGAGTCAGAAGATCATGCACCAGAATGAACAAAGCGGTTACGGTCATCACGGCTGCGATGGCCGACGTAAATTTGAAACCCATGATGAGACGGGCCATAAATTTTATCCGCTTTCCGGACTTTCGACCCTTACGGCTATTTTTTCGCGACTGTTTACGTTTACTCAAATTTGACCTCAAGCGGCACTTTTTGTGCCATCGGATGATTGATAGTGAGCTATGAGCTACCAGCTATGAACTGTTCACCCACTTTCCAGACATCCCCGGCACCCAGGGTCAACAGCATGTCTCCCGGTTTTAAGTTTTTTTTCAAATAGGCAAGGGCCTTTTTCATGTCCGTTGCACAGAAGACCTCTTTATGCCCGTGGGCTTTAATTCCTTCACAGAGATCCTGACTCGATAAACCCTCAATTCTTTTTTCCCCGGCGGCATAAATGGGCAATACCAGCAGAACATCGGATTGATAGAATGAGCGGGTGAAATCATCAAACAGGGCCTGGGTCCGACTGTAGCGATGGGGTTGAAATACCACTACTTTGCGGCTGTCCGGCCAGCATTTTTCGACGGCTTCCAGAGTGATTTTAATTTCAGTCGGATGATGACCGTAATCGTCCACCACGGTGATACCGTTTACTTCACCTTTTATCTCAAGTCTGCGCTGAACCCCTTCAAGGGTTTCCAGGGCGGTTTGGATTGCTGCAAACGGGACATCCAGCTCGATGCCCACCGCAATGCTGGCCGTGGCATTGTAGACATTGTGGATACCCGGCAGATTCAGCGTTATGTCGCCGAGTTTTTGACCTTCTTTGTAAATACTGAAACGGCTGCGCCGTTTTTCAAATTCCACATCCTTTATCTGGAAATCCGCCTGGGCGCTCATGCCGTAAGTGGTGTATCGTTTTTTTATCTCAGGGATTAAATCCTGGATCGATTCATTGTCCAGACAAAGGACCGCCAGACCGTAAAAAGGTATGCGGTCGATAAAGTCTAAGAAAACAGATTTGATGGCATCTAAATCCTGATAAAAGTCCAGGTGTTCGCGATCAATATTGGTTACGACGGCTATGGTCGGGGAATATTTTAAAAATGATCCGTCGCTTTCATCGGCTTCGGCCACAATAAAATCGCCCTGGCCCAGCACCGCATTGGTCCCGACGCTTTTCAGCTTGCCGCCGATGACCACCGTCGGGTCCAGGCCGCCCTGGGCCAATACCGAGGCCACGATAGAGGTGGTGGTGGTCTTGCCGTGCGCACCGGCAATGGCAATGCTGTATTTTAGCCGCATCAGCTCGGCCAGCATCTCCGCGCGCGGGATTACCGGAATGGATGCCTGTTTGGCTGCCAGCACCTCAGGGTTGTCATGTCCGACGGCCGACGATGTCACCACAACATCGGCGTCGCTGATATGATCTGGGTGATGGCCGACAAAGATAATGCCGCCCAACGTTTTGAGATTTGCGGTAATATCGGATGCCTTCAAATCCGAGCCTGACACTTTATAGCCCAGATTGAGGAGCAATTCGGCTATGCCGCTCATTCCGATACCGCCGATTCCCACAAAATGGATGTGGTATTTTTTTAGATACATGGTTTCGAGTTACGAGTTACGGGTTACGAGTTGCGCGTTGCGCGTTTCGGGTGGCGCGTTGCGGGTTACGGGTTACGGG